>JAOZKP010000045.1 GCA_029935295.1 bacterium
CTGCCGATCCGTTTCATCATTAATAATCATCGACTCAAACACGAAGTCGAAGAGTGCCTTTCAGACAGCTAATCCATCTTAAAACAGTAACTACTCAACAATAATTGAGGTCAATCAGCCACAAACAGAAATCAGGTAACAGATCTCTCTAAAAGCCGGCTTCTGGATGGACACAAAATATGACTAACGACAACACACCGAATACAGCCGACAGCAACGAACCTAAAAATCCAGTTTACTATAGCAAAGATGAGATTTCTCTGATTGAACTCATCAAACCCCTCTGGCAACAGAAAATACTTATTGCCGTCATTATTTTTCTGGCCATCGCAACCGCGGTTGTCCTGGCTCTGATGGCCACGCCCCAATACCGAATCTATGTCCGGGTAAAACCAGGCATCTCCCGTTGGGACAGTAAAGATAATCCGGTTTCTAACATCAAAACTACCGATCTCAAAGGCCTTATCACCGGAGGTATTTTCGACACCTACGCAACCACAATTGAGTTAGGAGATAAAGCTCCGGAAATTGAAGCTAAAAATGATCGCCGTGGCGACCAGCTAAACGCCTATTTTTTCTGGCCGGAACAAGCAGAAGGGAAAAAGATTATGGCTGGCTTTCTTGATTTTCTCAATGATCCCGATCGTGGTACCAACGAGAAAAAAATTTCCGGTTTGCAAGCTCAACGTCTTTCACTGGACAGATCAATTAAGAAACTTCAGGAAGGTATTAAAGCAATTGCAATTCAGAAAGAAAAAATCAACTTAAATATCGATCAGAAAAAAGAGGAACTGAAACTTGTTGACTTAGAGAAAAGCCGTTTAAAAAGAGAGATTAGAAGTATCAACGCAGATGTCAAAATGGCAGAGAAAAAGATTGAATTTCTGGATGAAAGAATTGTCGTGGCAGTAGAGACCCAGTCCGGTTACGAAAAAAGCCGCCGGGAGATAGATGAAAATACCACCAGGATCATTTTCCTGCGGGATAAACTGTTGCAATCACCACCTGATGACAGCCTTCAACTCCTGCTGCTGGCCAGTACGATACAGCAGAATATCGCTTACTTGAATACCATTGAACAAAAGATTGAACATACTCGCAAAGAGGTCATCTCCCACCGAACGACAAAAGCAGCGCTGATTAAAGATCAGGAAAAGTACCACCTGGCGATTGTCGACCTGCAGGATAAAATCAAACTGGAAATTCCCAAACTAAAAGCTGATATTCAGAAGGCAATTACCGAATTGAAATTAACCGTTGAAAAAGAGCTCCCCAGCGAAATCACCCTACTGAATCAAAAAATCAGTGAATTCAATAATAAAATAGATACCATATCATTGGTTGAAGTCGTTGAATATCCGCAAGCTTCAATTAAACCGGAAAAGCCGAAAAAAATAAAGCTAGTTGCTCTGGCCGGGATCATGGGTTTTTTTCTGGCCATCATCCTAGCCTACCTGCGCCATTTCTGGATCATCAACAAATCAAGCCGGGGCCGCCGGCTCTCGACTCTACCCAATTACCCTTCTTAACGAGCACTAAAACCAAAGTACAAGTAGTTAAATGAGTCGGTAGTTTATATATTCTTCCCTTTGTGAGCCTAAGACATTTGATGGTGATAATTTTCAGGTTCATAAATACTATTAAAACATGTTTTACCGGAGACAACCTTCGTGGGCGCCTGCTGAGAGGTGGGATGGGAAGCCTTGTGGTTCAAGTCGCGCGGCTTAGTCTTGAACTTCTCCTGGCCGTTTTTCTGGCGCGGGTCTTAAGGGCTGAAGGTTATGGCACGTACGCCTTTGCCTTTGCGGTGGTAAAGGTCATCCAGATCCCGGCTCAATGCGGAATCAGCAACCTGGCCCTGCGTTTTACCGCAACCTACAAGGCGATCGGGCAGTGGGGCCGGTTGCGCGGTTTATGGCGAGCCCTGATCTTGGGCACCTTCACGTATGGGGTTTTATCGGCGGCGGCCCTTTTTTTCTTCTCCCGGCAGGCCGTCGGGCTGGCCGGAAATCCGACTTTGGCGACAGCTCCCGTTCTCTTGCTGCTAATTCCTCCGGCGGCCCTTGTGGGATCTATGCTTCTCGGCCTGGGGCATACGGTGAGCGGCCAGCTTCCGGAACATATCTTTCGACCCTTCGCTTTTCTCGCTTTATCAGGTCTTGCGGTTTGTCTGTTTGGCAACCAGTTCTTGCAAGCCTGGCACGCCATGGCTCTCCATGGCGTGGCGGCCTTTATCGCCCTGGTGCTTGGCTATCTTTGGTGGTGGCGACAGCGCCCGCTGCAACTGCTATCGGTTCCCTGTAAATACGACCGGCGAAAATGGCTAAAGACCCTCTTGCCCCTCTCTTTTATTGGTGGCATGGCCGTCATCAATAACAATCTGGATATCCTTATGCTGGGCTGGATGGTGCCGGTTTCCCAGGTGGGTATCTACCGCGTTGCCGTACAGGGGGCCAGCCTGGTCGCCTTCAGTTTATTAGTGGTAAATTTTGTTATCGCTCCTGAGATCGCCAAGTTATATGTTCAAGGAGCGCAAGAGAAGCTGCAAAAGATGATTACCTGGAGCGCCCGCATGGTCTTGGCCATGGCCCTGCCCGTGGCCGTTATCTTCTGGCTTTATGGAAAGGAGATTATTAACCTGGTTTTCGGGAGCGACTTCAGTCAAGCCTGGACGCCACTGGTTATCCTCTCTTGTGGTCAACTTATCAGCGCGGCGGCCGGTTCCGTCGGTTACATTCTCAATATGACGGGTCATGAAAGGGATGTCATGGTTGGGGTTACCCTTGCCGCAGCGGTGAATATTGTTCTTAACTGGTTCCTTATTCCCCGCTACCAGGCGGCTGGTGCGGCCTGGGCTACGGGAGTGAGTATGGCGGTATGGAATATTTTTCTGGTCTATATGGTCTATCGGCGGACAGGCCTGCAAAGCACGGCCCTGAGCCGAATTTATCGTGGGGCCGGGTGCGGTCGTCTCTCGTAACCGGTGTTGACAAACGGCCAACCATATGCTAGTCTTATATGCGTATATATACTCATTGAGAGCATGTTATCTGGGGTGTTTTAGTGCTTCGCCAAACTAAATCGGTTGTAATAACTCAAACAAGAGGTAAAGATCATGGGCAAAAAGAAGATGCAAAAAAGATTGTCATTTCATGGCCTTAAACTTATCATGATTGGGGTATTCCTATTGGCCGGCATGGCTTTGCTGGCGGGTCAGGGTTTGGCCGCAGTGATCGACATTGGCGCCGATGGTATTTTCGTCGAAGCCGGGATTGACCAGGCCAGCTCTCTGGAGTTGCGGGTCGCCGGACCCGGCGGGTTTCATGAGGTTCGGCAAAGTGTTACCGGGTCGCTTGAGTGGAATTTGCCCGCGACTTTAGCCGACGGCGAATACCGTTATGAGATTTTCATCCTGGTTGGTGATAAGCCGGAAAAGGGTGAGGATGTTAAAGACAACCGCGAGCTCCAATATGGAAACGGCCGTTTTGTGGTTGAAGGCGGCGTGATCAGCCCGGAGAAAGATGCGACACCGCCAACAGCGCCGGATAAGCACTCTTTAGTCCCCTCCGAATCCTGGTTGATGCGGATCGTGCAGATAGTGGGAGATTTCCTCGTGCCCTCGGCCCAGGCCGATGATTTGATCGCATCTTCATCCGATCCAACAGTGTATTTTAATGACAGCAGTGTTGCGGGAAACGAATGGCACTTCCTTGGAACCACAGATTTTTTTCGGCTGTATGATGATGAATTTGATAAACAACCTTTTTATACGGAAGACAACCCAAGCTTCGGTATATGGATATTTGATCACGAATTTTTGTTCCACAACTTTAAGAGCGAAGTAAATAGCATCTATCTTCACGAAGATTGCGGTGCTGTATTGCGTGCCTATGCCAATGGTAATATCGAGCTGGCTGACGGAGCGGTATTTGCCGATGCCAATGGTGACATCGAGCTGGCTGACGGAGCGCTATTTATCGATAAATTGGCAGGAAATCTGGGCATTGGTACGATCACCCCGACTGAAGACCTTCATATTGTTGATGATATACCGGGTATTTTGCTTGATGATACAGCTGGCGGTGATATTCATATTTATCAATCTGCGGGTGAGGTATCGTTTGTGCGATATAATTCTGACCATAACGGCGAAATACTGACGTTGGAAAACGATTTAAGCTCAACTCTTTATCCCGGCCTCGGTATCTGGGAAATAAATCCAAAAGCTCCCCTGCATGTGGGAAGCCATGACGAAATGAGCGGCAAGATACTTGTGAAGAACCCTACGGCCCCGTCCGCAGCTGGAGACGTCGAGATGTTCGCTCTGGAAAATGCGGGTAACAAGATCGTCCGCTTTAAAATTCTGGCCGGTGGAGGTTACTCGATCTGGACATTTGACAATGAACCCACCTACAATGGCGCTGCGGGTTTCCACAGCGGGCGCTTTCGCATAAGTAAGTCGGGTACTGGAGATGCAGAATTCAGTGTGGATGGTTTTGGCAATGGCATATTTTTCGGCACATCCTCCGCGACCCAGCACATCAATACCTCGGCCCGGGACGCCAAGACCGATTTTCAGCCGTTGAATGAAGAGGAAATCCTGGAAAAGGTTATGCGCCTGCCGGTTTCCCAGTGGCGTTATAAACAGGAGGATCCGGATGCCCGCCATATCGGCCCGGTGGCTGAAGACTTTCAGGCCATCTTCGGCCTGGGTGACGGCAAGCATATCTCCACCGTGGATTCAGAGGGCATAGCTTTGGCCGCGATCAAAGCGATCAAAACGGAAAAAGATGCGGAGATCACGGCTCTTAAAGCGGATAATGACGCAGCGATCGTGGCCCTCAAAGAAGAAAACAGGGTTCTGTTTGAACGCCTGAACGCTCTGGAAGAGTTAGTGCTCGGGCGGCAGAAAGTCACACAATTAATGCAATAGAGCAAAGACCAAGGCCACTTTTATTGGCCGTAACATTTTCAAGCGTTGATACTTTTGATGAAACCGGGGGGCATTACAATGCCCCCCGGTTTTTTAAATCGAATTACGAGCTATTCCTATTCCCCGTGACCTGGTGGTTGCTCCGGCCATGGCTACCGGAGATTGATGCAGGCGAAATGGACAATTTTTTTGTCATAAGTATTATATTGACATAACCGGTATCCACATGGTAACACTTTATAGTATGTATGCTTGGTAAATACTATATTAGTACACCACTGAAAACAATTTTTAAACTCGCTCCGGCGGTCAATGCTGCAAAAGGGTAGTTTGTTGCTATCAAATGATAGCAACAAACTAAAAAGTTAGTAATAACTCAAACAGAGGGAGGTAAAGATCATGGAGAAAAAGAAGCTACAAAAAAAAATGACGTTTCAAGGACTTAAATTTTTCATGTTTGGGTTATTCCTGTTGACCGCCTTGGTCTTAGTGGCAGGTCAAGGCTTTGCCGCAGTGATCGACGTTGGTGCCGATGGTATTTTCGTCGAAGCCGGGATTGTCGAAGCCACCTCACTGGAGTTGCGGGTCGCCGGACCCGACGGGTTTCATGAGGTTCGGCAAAGTACCACCGGGTCGCTTGAGTGGAATTTGCCCGCCGCTTTAGCCGATGGCGAATATCGTTATGAGATTTTCATCCTGGTTGGTGATAAGCCGGAAAAGGGTGAGGATGTTAAAGACAACCGCGAGCTCCAATATGGAAACGGCCGTTTTGTGGTTGAAGGCGGCGTGATCAGCCCGGAGGAAGATGCGACACCACCGGCAGGATCAGGTAAACAGTCTCTTATCCCATCCAAATCCTGGTTGATGCGGATCGTGCAGATAGTGGGGGATTTCCTCGTGCCTTCGGCCCACGCGGCTGATTTGATCGCATCAGAGCACATTCCATCGGTGTTGTTTGATGACTGGGGTACGGGTGGTGGTTCAATCGATTGGCAGATTAATGCAGACATAAATTATTTTAGAGTGTATTGTAACGACTCCGGCAGGGTCCCTTTTTATGCTCAGCCTGATTCACCTTTTATGGTACAAGCACAGACAAACCACTTTGAAGTTTACAACTGGACGGTCACTGCGCCCAGCATCTGGCTTGATGATGATTGCGGCAAAGACGTCTTGCGGGCTGATTCCAATGGCAACATTAAGCTGGCTGACGGAGTGCTATTTATCGATAAAGCAGACAACTACCTGGGCATTGGTACAGTCACTCCGACTGAAGAACTTCATATTGCTAAAAGTTATTCCCCCTCTATTTTTCTTGACTCAACAAGTTCAGGAGATATCTTGATTGATAATTATGCCGGTGAGCTCAGTATTTATCGCTCAAATGCTAGATTCTCTGAAGCGAATGGGGAGATATTGACCTTGGAAGATAATTTTGAATCAACTCTTTATCCCGGCCTCGGTATCTGGGAAATAAATCCATCGGCTCCTTTGCAAGTGGGAAGCCATGACGACATGAGCGGCAAGATAATTGTGAAGAACCGAAAGGCCCCGACCGCAGCCGGCGATGTTGAGATGTTCGCTCTGGAAAATACGGGTAACAAGATCGCCCGCTTTAAAATCCAGGCCGGTGGGGGTTACTCGATCTGGACATTTGACAATGAACCCACCTACAATGGCGATGAGGGTTTTAACAGCGGGCGCTTTCGTATCAGTAAGTCGGGCACCGGCGTATCAGAATTTAACGTGGATGGTTTTGGAAACGGCAGATTTTATGGTAAATGCTACGCGACCGAGTTCAAGAACACTTCAGCCCGAGCTAAGAAAACCGATTTTCAGCCATTGAATGAAAGTGAAATCCTGGCGAAGGTTATGCGGTTGCCGGTTTCCCAATGGCGCTACAAACAGGAAGATAAAGATGCCCGCCACATCGGGCCGGTCGCCGAAGATTTTCAGGAAGTTTTCGGACTTGGCGACGGTAAACACATATCAACCGTGGATTCTGAGGGTATCGCTCTGGCGGCAATCAAGGCGATCAAGACGGAAAAAGACGCGGAGATTGCAGCCCTTAAAAAGGATAACAGAGTTTTGCTTGAACGCCTGAACGCTCTGGAAGAATTAGTCCACGAGCGGCAGAAAGTCACACAATTAATGCAATAGAGTGGCAAATGTCAAAAAGCCTGTCCCTCGTTGAGGGACAGGCTTTTTTCTGTCAGGTTAAAAATGGGAGGTTATCTCAACATCGGTCAGCCAGTGAAACAAGACAGCACAAAAAACTCAGATGCGACAAACCATGTTGCGGTGATCATTCTGAACTGGAATGCGGCGGAAGATACCATTGGTTGCCTGGCAAGTGTGCGTCAGCTGCATGGGATCCGTCCCATAATTGTGCTTGTGGATAACGATTCAGACGACGGCTCGATGGTAGCAATTGAAAATTATCTGCAATCCGGCAAGGATAAAGTGGTCCTGCTCTCGGTGCAAGAGGGCCAAGAATTTATTTGCCCGGATAAGGCTGATGTGTATGTAATCCATAACAATTTCAATGCCGGATATGGCGGTGGCAATAACCTTGGTATTGATTTCGCAGTTGCAAAATTAGGTGTTGACTACGTCTGGATCGTTAATAACGACGCACGCTTTGATAAAAATTCACTATTGCGGTTGCTTGACGTGGCTGACGCAGATGATCGACTTGGCTTCGTCGGGTCGGTTGTTCTTTACTCGAACAGAGATGATGTCATCCAGTGTTTTGGTGGCGGGAAGGTTTATCCTCTACTGGGTAAGAATCGCCTTTTTCTGAAAGGTAAATCGACTGCGTGTTTGCAAGAATTTCGATATCAGTTACCTGATTATCTGATGGGTGTCAGTCTGCTGGTGAAAGCCGACACGGTTCGTGATGTCGGTCTCATGGATGACGCTTACTTCATGTATTCGGAAGAGGTCGACTGGCAATACCGGGCCCGGGACCGAGGTTGGGAAATAGCCGTTTCCGATGGTAGCTACGTCTATCACTCCGATAGTGGCAGTCTCAGAGGTTCACGTTGGCGCTTCCAGTACTATCGAAACCGGGCAGCAATCATGTTTATCAAGCGGTTTTACGGGCTCACCACCGCCACCATTGCGGCGGTAAACCTTGGATTCATTACGATTGTGCAGAATTTTGATTTGTGGCGCGATGTTTTTTACGGTATCAAAGGAACGTGGCAAGGTCTGTTGTGGGATGGAAAGAGGAAAATGCCGCCGATCTAGTTGTGGTTGCATAATAGTAGTATGGATGGGTGTGGTTCCGGGCGTTGCGAAAGGGGATGTCGAAACTGTGCTTGGTTAAAACCTGGTAGTAAGGGAATGACGAGAAGTTCAATGACACCGCCTATTTTTATCTTCGGCAGTCCCAGGTCGGGAACAACTCTGGTACGTGAGATCCTCAACCAACACTCCAGGGTGCATATTGTTCCGGAAACGGGCTTTTATGATCGTCTCTGGGCTGCCCGCCGCGGTTTGGGAAAGGTTACGTCCAGAGATAGTTGGGTTCGGTGGTTATACTATATTTTATTTCAATCCCATGATCCCGGAATGATGGAGAACCGGGACACCATGCCTGCTCTTATCCAGGAATTTACCGACAGACCGCCGAGAGGGCCAGATGACTTCTTTATCAGAATCGTAAGTTATCTAGGAGAGATTCGGGGAAAGAGTATTTTTGGTGAAAAAACGCCAAAGCACTTGCTCTATTGGCGGCGTATCTTTGCTGGTTTTCCACAGGCCAGGGCAATTGTTACGGTGAGAGATCCGCGGGCGGTAGTAGCATCCATGGTTACCCGGGGAGACCTTGCAGATAGTGCATGGAAAGCTGCGGTAGAATGGAGTCTTTTTGCCGATGTGGCTAAAACTCTGCTCAAGCGTCAGGATCTACAGGTCAAATTGGTACCCTATGAAGATCTGGTACAGAACAGCCTTACGGTAATCCAGGGATTGTGTGATTTCCTGGGACTGGATTTTCAGGATGGTATGGAGGCGGTTGATGGTGCCAACAGTTCTTATGGGCAGCCCTCAGAAGCGGGTATTTTTGCCAACAGCCTCGGACGATGGCAAGAGGTTTTGAGCCGGAATGAGGTTGCAGTGACCGAAAGAATTGTCGGAGCGCACTTGGCTGAGTGTGGTTATAAACCAACAACCGGAGAACATAAAAACAAACTTAATGCGCGGGAGTTGGCTTATTACTACAGGATGCAGGCAGAAATCACCATGGGATATCTCGGTTTGCGGCCGAACCGCGCCTATCTCCGCCACCTACAGAGCCGAGTTCTTCCATGGCGGTAAACTTAGGTCAGCCAATGTGCTTTCTCGATAGCGTTGTCGGCTTCGGAAAGAATCTTAGCAATGCTTCTACTCGTTGATCTAGCCATCTTACTCTTGGCTGCCGTGACGTTTTGCCGATCGGGGCTGTCATTTAAGAGGCTAGGTCCGCTGACCATCTTTTTCCACTTGTATGTCATTTATATCTCCGCTGTTTTCTTGATCATTGAGATGTACAGAATCTCGGGAATGCAGATTGATTACCTGGAAGCCCTGATCCCGGAAGATCCCAATTATCTCTGGAATAATATCTCGACATTTCTATCGCTGTTTCTCTTCTGCTTTGGCTTGTATTGCTCGAAGCCTTTTGCGCGCAGCCATTCCGTCCGATCGAACGAGCACCCGCGCAAAGGTGAGTTAGTTGGATTCTTACTTATGGGGTTCGGCGCGGCTTTGGTGGTGTTGGTACTGCTTCTACTCCTGTATACTAAGTTTGGCATCCCGCTCCTGAGTTCAGCAATGGAAGATCTGCGTCTAAACATGATGCGGGCGGGTGGATACAAGTATATCTTAATTTCCTATCTGTATGTGACGCCGGCATTACTAGGAGCAGCGACCTACACTTTGATACAGTATCCTGAATTTTCAAGAGAGCCGGTAATGAAATACCTTAAGATATTTATGTTATTTTTGATGGCCTTGCAGTTGTCATCGGTTCTTGCCGGTTTTCGCACCTATATATTGGTATTTGGCTATGTGTTGCTTATGGCTTACTCAATTAAAAGAGAAGTCTCTTACAGATGGCAGTTTTTACTTCTGGCAGCAGGAGTGGCGTTTCTTTTCGGTATTACCTATCTGAAATACGGTGCGGATATAGAATCTCATGGGATTGGTTTTGCGGTGGCAAAACTGGTTCACAGGCTGCTTTTCGACGGCTACTATACGCGTTTGTATGTCCAGGAATTTGTGGGAGTTTACGACTATCAATGGGGTTATACATATTTACTCCAGCTCTATTCACTGCTGCCGGGAAAACAAATGACCTTTCAGAATATCATCGGCACATTTATAGGTACTGATTTTGCGCTCGCATTGACACTTTTAGGGGATCTTTGGGTGAATTTCGGTGCCCTGTCATTTTTGCTCCTATGGGGTTTTGGTATGGTCAGCGGGGTATGGCTTCGAAAAATGGAGATATACCTGAAGTGCGGTGGAAAGCGAGCAATATTTGTAGCCCCTTTTTATTTTGGTTGCGGGATCTTCATGATTCGTACTATTGAAGGTGGTCTCGGGGCATTTTTTCTGCTCGTAGCGGTTGGCTTGCTTTCTGTAATGCTGACAGTGGGCTATGAGATTTTGCCAAAAAAAGGGGAGTTAAATGAACTTGGGCCATAAAAAAAGAAAACTTGTTAAAAAACGATGTAAGTTATGTGAAATGCACTCTAACAACAAAAATGTTGGAAGATAATAATGTTAGAAAGATTTCGAGATTATTCAAACCCAAATTCTCTTGGTTCTCATTTCAGAAGGACTCGATTTAGGCATGTCAAAAAGATTCTTGAGGGGATATTACAAGTTAAGTCGGAATGTAAAGTTCTTGACGTAGGAGGGACAGCTCAATACTGGAATCTTCTACCAGATACGCTTCGAAAAAGCATTCATCTCACTATCTTAAATCTGAAAAATTCGCGTGGTGCTGATCCGCGATTGGATTGCCCTCAAGGACTGCATATTGATTTCGTGATTGGAGATGGACGAGATCTCAGTCAATATAGTGAAAACGAATTCGATTTAGGGCACAGCAACTCCGTAATTGAACACGTAGGACAATACCATGATATGGCTGATTTTGTGAGAGAGATTAATCGGGTCGCTAGTATATTTTTCATTCAGACTCCTAATCTATGGTTTCCCATAGATCCACACTATGGGGTACCTTTTGTTCATTGGTTTCCATGGCCACTTCGGGCATGGTTACTAACAAAAATAAACCTCGGATTTCGCAGTCGCTTTACCAAAACGGAAGAGGCAATCGATTTTGTGGAGTTCGTTAACGTTATTGACAAATATATTTTTACATCTTTAAATCCAACGGCTGCAATTTTAAAGGAACGAGTGTTATTTTTAACTAAATCATTGATGATGACAAATGCTGAAAACATTGTGATTGAAGAGTCAGTTCAGAAGAACTTACCCAATAGCGGGGTGGGGGCAGCCGTAACCATCAACAATGATCTTCGTTGATAGTGGGAGAAGAAAGAAGGTATGGGTGGTGGGGTGAACGATCCGAGAGCTATTGAAAGTCTTTTTGGTATCAACTTTGCGGTAATGGATCTGGAACACGCCGCCGAAGCAATCGTCAGTGCCGCTGAAAAAGGGACTAAGGGACTTGTCGTTACGCCAAATGTTGATCATGTTGTACGTTACTCACGTTCCGAGAAATATCGTCTAGTGGTTGATGGAGCGCTGATGCGTTTCGCGGACGGCATGCCGATCGTATGGGTCAGCCGGTTATTGAAGGTACCCCTCCCGGAACGGGTGACGGGAGCGGATTTGCTTCCGGCGATTGTGTCGTTGAGTGCCTCCAGAGGGCCCAGAATCTTTTTTTTGGGAGGGCTTCCGGGCGTGGCGGAAAAGGCCAGAGGGGTTCTCTGCGAGAGTTTCCAAGGGGTTCAGATTGTCGGAGTCTATTCTCCACCATTTGGGTTTGAGAATAACCTGGAAGAAACCCAGAAAATCATAAAGATGATCAACTCAATAGATGTAGACATATTATTTGTTGGAGTCGGGTCTCCGAAACAAGAATATTGGGCTCACGAACATCTCTTAGAACTTAACGTTGGGCCAGTCGTTTGCGTTGGAGCAGCTTTTGACTTTGCGGCAGGAGTGCTTAAACGAGCTCCGCTTTGGATCCAAAATATGGGATGTGAATGGTTGTGGAGGCTAGGTCAAGAACCCCTGAGGTTGTGGAGGCGTTATATATTAGTTGACACAAAATTCGTAATTCTTGCCTTGCGGGAGATTATTGGTCGCATGAAATGAACTGATTTCATCCGGGTTACCAGTCACGGAAGGATTGTTCTTCGTAATAACTTATTCACCAAACACCAAACCATCGTGGTTTACGAAAAAAGTTTACATTAAGATGCTTAAAGAGCACTCGACCATAATTCGCCGAATTGTTATCGGCAGTGATCTGGCATTGCTGGGCGCCTGCTTTTTTCTGGCTTTCTGGCTCCGTTTTCAGCGCCTGCCGGAACATTGGGCAGAGCTGTGGGAATATGGCTGGGTGACCCTGCTTTTTATCCCGATACTTTTATTTAATCTCTACCGGGCCGGGTTATATTACAAAATACGCTACCTCTCCTTCTGGCAGATATTGGAACGCCTGACTTTTGGATTTCTGGCTGCGGCGGCAGTTGCGGCGGCAGCCTTGTTTCTCAATCACGAGATTGGTTACAGCCGCCTCCTTTTTGTCTATTTCGCCGGTCTTGCCGCCATCACCATAATTACGACCAAGCTGGGCGGCAAATATTTTCTTTACCGTATCCGTGTGCGCGGTCTGAATTACCGCAATGTTCTCTTGGCGGGTTGGGGATCAAAGCTAAAAGAGCTGGAAGAGATTTTCCGGCCGGGAAATCCTTACGGTGTAAAAATTGCCAATATTGTTAAACTTGATCAGGAACATCCGGACGAGTTTGCTCGGCGCTTGACTGATAATGTGATTGACGAAATCTATTTCGCCATCCCTAGAGGTGCCCACAAAGTTTGCATTGACCCCTTTTTGGAACGAGCTGAAGTGGCCGGGAAAACCAGCAAGGTGGTTCTCAATATTAACGAAAACCGCTTGAGTAAATGCGAGTTCTTTCGTTTGGCAGGACTTCCGCTGGTGGTTTTGCACCCGGTCGTCCTAGATCCGGATCAACTGCTGCTCAAGAGATTACTGGATATGGTTGGAGCAACCGTCGGCATGGGCCTCAACCTTTTGCTATTTCCTTTTATCGCTCTGGCAATCAAGCTTGATTCCTCAGGACCGATCTTTTTTCGCCAATCGCGAGTTGGTGAGAATGGCCGCCGTTTCAACCTCTATAAATATCGCTCGATGAGTCAAGATGCTGAAGCCCGCAAATCGGAGTTGATGGATCAAAATGAGCTTAACGGTGCGGTTTTTAAAATCACCCATGACCCTCGGGTCACCCGGGTGGGGAGTTTTTTGCGCAAAACAAGTCTTGACGAACTACCGCAATTTTGGAATGTATTGATCGGCAATATGAGCCTAGTCGGAACTCGCCCACCGACCCCTGACGAGGTTAAAGAGTACGACCTGCATCATCACCGTCGACTTTCAATTAAACCTGGCATAACTGGCCTCTGGCAGGTCTCCGGTCGCAACAAAATTACCGACTTTGATGAAATCGTAAAACTCGACACCCAATATATTGACCAATGGTCGATATGGCTCGACTACAAAATTTTGGCTAAAACCTTTATGGCCATATGGAGTGGGAAATAGAAATTTTATGAAAGTAGCCGTAGTAATACACGAATGGTTACTGGTGAAAGCCGGAACTGAGAAGGTTTTGAGTGAGAGCCTTAAACTCTTTCCTGAAGATGCCCCCTTTTTCTCATGACTCCGACCTCTACCCATATCTTCGGACCGGTGCCCTCACGCCGGCTCGGCCTCTCGCTTGGCATTGACCTGGTACCTTTCAAAACCTGCACGTTGGATTGTATATACTGCGAGC
>JAOZKP010000668.1 GCA_029935295.1 bacterium
ACTTTACCGCTATTTTTGTCAACAAAAAACAGTTAACGTCAGCTGGCAAATCAAGTCGAAAGCAAAAACATAAAAACCCCTGCAATCATTATCTGTCAATGATTGTGACGTTCTCAATATCCCAAAATTCGGAGCTGCCATTACTGACAATTGACATTCTTCACTTATGACTATATACTATGTATAGTCATAATAAAAAGGAGGGTCAAAGTGACACATACATACGGCATTGCCGAAGCCAAAGCAAAATTCACTTCAATTATTGAAATGGTTACAATGGGGGAAGCTGTCGCCATCACCAAAAATGGCAAACCTGTTGTCCGGTTGGTACCGGAAAAGCCCAAACAGCGGCAACTCGGACAATGCGCCGGTATGCTGACATTGAAGGGCCCGCTGAAAGATCCGGATGATACTTTTTCGGAGTTTTACAAATGAGATATCTGATTGACACCTGTACCCTTATCTGGCTTGCAACCGAGCCTAATAAACTCTCAGAAACGGCCCGGGAAATCCTGCAGAATACTGAAAATGACATTCTTGTTTCAACGATATCGGCCTGGGAGCTCGCATTGAAAAAGGATGATATCGTCAACACTAACAATCTGGAAAAATTTGTCAAACAGGCCTGTCTCCGCCACCAGTTAACCCTTATTTCCCCGTCTTTAAGCCATGTCTGTATGGTAAAAGAGTTGCACTTTCATCACAAAGACCCATTTGACAGGCTACTGATAGCAACCTGCATAGTTGAAAAAATCCCCCTCATCTCCGCTGATAAGAAAATAGCCCAGTATGAAATAGAAACAATCTGGTAAATTGCAACTACTCATTATGGCCTTGTTATTCCGTTTATAAAGGTTTCTATATATCCCAATATCTTTTCGGTAACTCTTTCGGCTACTGTCTTTCGTTCTTTTAATCTTGGTCGTTTATTCATCATTCCAATTATTTCATCTCTAAGCGGTTTCTTTTCAGTAAACAGATTTTCCTTGTCAAGGATAAAGATGACCCCATATCGGGGCCGTACCCTCTCGATTGGGGTTGTTGCTTTATAAATGGCAGCCGAAATATTCGCGTATAATCCCAATCTTTAACCCGCCATTTATAGAGCTGCGACCCCTTCAAAGTAGGCGAAGCAATGGTTGTGGCGTTCTCAATATCCAAAAAATTCTGGGTTACTAAACGTTATCTTGTCATGGATAAAGTTTTAACCAAATACCTGACCATGACACCTTTATACCAGCAAGCCTTTGAT
>JAOZKP010000046.1 GCA_029935295.1 bacterium
CTTCCTCCTTAGACTAAACTCTTCTCCGCTTCGGGGGGCGACACCCGTTATGCGGAATGGGAGTAATATCTCTAATTACATTAATTGTCATGCCTACACTCTGAATTGCTCGAATAGCAGATTCACGTCCAGAACCAGGCCCTTTAACATGAACATCAACAGTACGCATACCGTGGTCCATCGCTTTTTTCGCCGCTTCTTCAGCAGTCTGCCGTGCGGCAAAAGGCGTGCTCTTACGCGAACCCTTAAAACCGACAACCCCGGCGCTGGCCCAGGCAATCACATTTCCCTGCGGATCTGTGAAACTGACCTTAGTGTTATTGAAGGTCGCCAAAACATAAGCGATCCCTGCAGGAACATTCTTTTTAACCCGGCTTTTACCGGTTCTACCTTTCGGATTAGCCATTTTCCCTCCTAGCAGCTTCAGGCATCACAGCCCGCCACCAGTTAATTCTTGCTCTAATCAAGCTATTTTAACTTAATCAACCTTTTTTTACAACTGGACCCCGAGCCGGACCTTTACGAGTCCGAGCATTGGTTTTAGTCCGCTGTCCGCGTACCGGTAATTTTCGACGATGGCGCAAACCACGATAACAACCAATATCCATCAATCTTTTAATATTAGTTGTAATTTCACGCCGCAGATCACCTTCAATCCGGTATTCATTTTCAATTTTATCACGAATGCGGGCAAGCTGTTCATCATTTAAGTCGTCACTACTAGTATTATGGTCAATCTCGACCTCATCAAGTATTTTCTCAGCACGACTGCGGCCAACGCCATAAATATAGGTCAGGGCGATGACAATTCTCTTTTTTCGGGGCAAGTTCACCCCTGCGATTCTAGCCAATGTACTCTCCTTCTAAACTAGCACTTAATTTATCAACCCTGCCGCTGTTTATGTTTAGGGTTCTCACAAATAACCCGGACAACACCACGACGCTTTACTACCTTACACTTGTCACACATTTTTTTAACTGATGCTCGAACCTTCATTTCGGTCTCCACTTAAGGTTATAGCTGACTTAAACTGGCTACCGGGATCTGTAAGTTATCCGGCCGCGACTTAAATCATATGGAGATAACTGTATAGTCACCTTATCTCCAGGCAAAATCTTGATGAAATGCATTCTCATTTTCCCAGAGATATGGGCTAATACACGATGTCCATTCTCCAGGTCAACCCGAAACATTGCATTGGGAAGGGTTTCAACTACAGTCCCTTCAACCTCAATGACATCTTCTTTATTTGACATCTCTCTCTTCCGCTATGGTTACGTACCTGATTCTCGTTTTCTATATCTGACTTAAAATTTTCGGCCCATCATCGGTTATCGCAATCGTATGCTCAAAATGAGCTGAACGTTTATGGTCAATTGTCACAGCAGTCCAGCCATCATCTAAAACTCGGACTCCATAGCTACCCATATTCACCATGGGCTCA
This sequence comes from bacterium, assembly GCA_029935295.1. Lineage (GTDB taxonomy): Bacteria > Desulfobacterota > Anaeroferrophillalia > Anaeroferrophillales > Tharpellaceae > Tharpella. Next base: position 1,446 of record JAOZKP010000046.1, read on the forward strand.
ATCGCGATTACCATACCTGCTTTAAGAGTCAAACCGGTACCCGGTTTGCCATAATTCGGTATCTGCGGCGGCTCATGTAGTTCAGTACCAATCCCGTGACCGACAAAATCCCGAACTACACTAAATCCGTTCGCTTCGGCATGCTTCTGGACACTATGTGATACGGTATAGAGTTTCTCACCGACAACTGCATTGGCTATGGCAATATGCAGTGATTCTTCAGTAACCTTTAGCAGATGCTGGGAAGCTTTACCCACAATTCCAACCGGGACTGTTAATGCAGCATCGCCATAATATCCATCAAGACAGACGCCAACATCAATACTTATGATATCACCCTCTTTTAGCTTGCGCTTTTTTGAGGGAATCCCGTGTACAATCTCATGGTTGATCGAGGTACAGAGGGTTGCAGGAAAACCGGCGTAACCTTTGAAGGCAGGCCGAGCACCTTGCTTTAAGATCTCATCTTCTGCAATTTTATCAAGTGCGGCAGTTGTTACCCCAGGAGCAACACTCTTTTTTACCAGTTGCAAAACTTGAGCGACCATCAGATTAGCAGCTCTCAGTTTAGCAATTTCACGCTGTGAACGTAACGCTATCATCAATCAATAACAGCCATGATTGCTGTATAAATATCATCTGGACTTCCAGTTCCTGGAATTGACCGCAGTAAAGATCTGGAATTGTAAAAATCAATCAAAGGAGCCGTTTGATTATGATAATTTTCAAGGCGAACTTTTATTGCGGCTTCTTTATCATCATCACGCTGATAGAGATTTGCTCCGCAAAGATCACAGACTTCATCAACCTTGGAAGGGTTGAAAATCTTGTGGAAACTGGCACCGCAAGTACACATCCAGCGTCCGGTCAAGCGAGCCAGAAGGTCACCGTCCGGAACTTCAATACTGACAACATGGTCAATCTTGCGCCCACCTTTTTCCAGCATATCGGCCAATGAAGCCGCCTGATCGACTGTCCGCGGAAAACCATCGAGAATAAAACCTTTAACACAGTCATCCTCTTTGAGACGATCATCAATAATTCCAATGACAACTGAATCGGGAACCAACTGACCGGCATCCATATACTTTTTAGCTTCGATACCCATCGCGGTACCATCTTTTACTGCTGCACGAAGAATATCGCCAGTTGATATTTGTGGAATCTGCAAAGCATCAATCATCTTCTTTGCCTGCGTTCCTTTGCCTGCCCCGGGAGGTCCTAACAAAATCAAATTCATAGTATTCTCCTTATTTTTCTACAGTAAAAATTAAACGATCAAAAGATAATTTTATCTTTAACGATTACGTTTACCGCCAGCTTTTTTCATCAGCCCTTCGTAGTTCCGTGACATCAGGTGCGACTGTATCTGCTGAATTGTATCAATTCCGACCCCGACAACAATCAACAGTGCCGTACCACCGAAGAAGAAAGGAACATTGAACTTACCAATCAACAACATCGGCAGTACACAAACAACTGAGACATAGACTGCGCCCCAGAATGTTAATCGGGTCAAAATCTTATCGAGATATTCGGCCGTTCGTTTACCGGGTCTAATACCGGGGACATAACCGCCGAATTTTTTTAGGTTGTCAGCCACATCATCCGGTTTAAAAGTAACCGCTGTATAGAAGTAGCAGAAGATAAAAATCAGTATTACATAGACAATATTATAAGAGATACTGCTCGGCACAAAGGCTGCAGAAAATTTCTTCATTATAGGGATATCGATAAAATTTGCAATCGTCGCCGGGAACATAATAATTGACGAAGCAAAGATCGGCGGGATAACCCCAGCTGTATTAATCTTCAGTGGCAGATGCGTACTCTGGCCGCCAACCATACGCCGGCCCTGAACCCGCTTGGCATATTGAATCGGTATTCGCCTCTGGGCAATTTCTATAAAGACAATAATACCAATGGTTGCCGCCATCAGTATAATAATCATAAGCATTACAAAAAGACTCATTTCGCCAGTCTTAATCAGGCGAATTGAGTTGATAACAGCCGCCGGACCCCGAGCCACAATACCGGCAAAAATAATCAGCGAAATCCCGTTACCAATGCCACGCTCGGTAATCTGTTCACCAATCCACATAATAAATGCAGTACCGGTGGTCAGGGTAATAATAGTAAGAATTCTGAAACCCCAGCCCGGAAACATAACAATCATCTCACCGGCAGGCCCCTGCATACTTTCAAGGCCGACTGCAATTCCGAAACTCTGGATTACACTTAATAAAATAGTTCCGTAACGAGTATAGCGGGTAATCTTCCGCTGGCCGGCTTCACCCTCTTTTTTGAGGCGTTCCAAGGTCGGCACAACCATCGCCAGCAATTCGATAATAATTGAAGCACTGATATAAGGCATAATTCCCAGAGAAAAGACCGATAATTTACTCAGCCCACCACCTGAAAACATATCAAACATCCCCAGCAATGTCCCCTTTGCCTGTACAAAGAAGGCTGCCAGCGCCTGCCCATCAATACCTGGAGTTGGAACATGAATTCCAACTCTATAAATAAAGAGAAAGAAGAATGTCCAGCCTAAGCGCTTCTGTAACTCCGGGATATTACCGATATTCTCGATACCCTTAAGCAACCTTAGCCTCCTCCTCAACCTGACCACCGGCCTGACTGATCTTCTCTTTTGCAGTGGCACTTAAAGCTGTAACTTTGACAGTCAACTTTTTATTCAAAAGCCCGTTACCAAGAACCTTTATGCGATCAATTCCCTGGCTAACCAAGCCCATTTCAGTAAGGGCTGCAGCATCGACAACCGCACCATCTTCAAAACAGTTGAGCTGGTGGACGTTGACAATTGCAAATTCTTTGCGGAATATATTAGTAAAACCACGCTTGGGAATACGCCGTTGCAAAGGCATCTGGCCACCCTCAAACCAGGGATGGATGCCACCACCTGAACGGGACTTCTGCCCTTTATGTCCACGCCCGGCAGTTTTATGATACCCGGACCCGATTCCCCGTCCAACTCTTTTTCTATTCTTTGCGGCTCCGCTATCAGCCGGCAGTGAAGCTAAATCGACCATTATGCCCTCAATATTATGTCATCTTCCGGTTATTATTTAGAAGTGTAAGTCATCATAAATATTTGACTTGAGAAACCTAACCCCTCTCAACATCAACCAGATAAGAGATCTTCTTAATCATCCCCGCGATCTGTGGGGTCTCAGTCAAGGTTACGCTCTGACGAATCTTACGTAACCCTAAGGCCTCAGCCGTCTGTTTATGTTTTAAAAGACGACCAGCGCAACTTTTTTTCAATGTTATCTTAACGCTACTCATTATTTTAAGCTCCAGTTTACCGCTCCGGTGGATTAATTCTTTTCAGTATAGATTAGAGATGCAACTTTAAAAACGTCACTCATTAACTATCGATTAAGAGTGACCGGCTTATTACGGTTACGTGATACCTGTTCTGCACTCTGCAACTGAGTCAACCCTTCAAGAGTAGCCCGGACTGCATTATGAGGGTTATTAGAACCGATACATTTGGTCAGAATGTCTTTAATGCCGACTGATTCGAGCACAGCCCGAACCGCGCCACCGGCAATAACACCAGTACCGGGAGATGCGGGCCGCAGAAGAACTTTGCCAGCGCCGAAATTTCCAACAACCTGATAAGGAATTGTACTCCCTTCCAAGGGAACCTCAATCATTTGACGTCGAGCTGATTCAGTTCCCTTACGTACAGCTTCAGGAACCTCATTAGCTTTTCCAAGACCAAAACCGACCTGACCTTTACCGTCACCTACGACTACCAGGGCACTGAAACTGAAACGGCGTCCACCCTTAACAACTTTAGCAACACGGTTGATCTTCACCACCCGTTCAGTTACTTCATCTTCAAATCTGGGCCTTTCCAAGCCACACCTCCATTAGAACTGTTGTAAAATATAAACTCTTCTCAGTATAGATCCGGTTCTAAATAAAAACCAGAAGTACACTAAAATTTTAGTCCGCCTTCACGCGCTGCTGCCGCAAGCTCTTTAATCCGGCCATGGTAGATAAAAGCATTACGATCAAAAGCCGCATCCTTAATATCTAATGCCAGCAGACGCTCGGCAATCAGACGACCAACCTCTTTGGCAGCTTTACAATTGCCGCCATATGCAAGATCAAACCCTTTCTCTTTACTGGAAGCCGAAGCCAGGGTTTTTTGATTAATATCATCAATTGCCTGAACATAAATATTCTTGGACGACCTGAAAACAGAAAGCCTGGGACACCCGGCAGAACCATTAATCGTACCCCGGATTTTACGCTTTTTCTTCTCTCTTACAACTCTTTTTCTCTTAATTGAATTCACGATAGCACCTCTATACTAATCCCAGCCGACTACTTTCCGGCCTTACCGGCTTTACGAATGACATGTTCATCAATATACTTGATACCCTTACCTTTGTAAGGCTCAACCTGACGAAATGCTCTGATATCGGCAGCAACCGCACCTACCAGCTGCTTATCAACACCTTCGACCTTCACAATTTCCCGATTTACTGTAATCACAATGCCTTCCGGTATCGGATAGGCTATCGGATGAGAATAACCCAACGCAAGATTCAAAACCTTACCTGCGACATTCGCCTTATAGCCGATCCCGTTAATAACCAGCGTCTTTGCGAAACCTTCACTTACACCAGTAACCATATTGGCAATTAAAGCGCGCATCAAACCATGGAAAGCCCGTGATCTGCGGTCTTCAGAAACGCGGGTGACTTTAACTGTCTGCCCCTCAATTTCTACGCCCACGCGCTCAATCAAAGCCTGCTCAAGACTACCCTTAGGTCCTTTAACTTTCACGACACCAGCGGACACAGCAAGCTCAACTCCCTGCGGCAGCGTGATCTCCATTTTTCCAATTCGAGACATCTTTTATCTCCACAAACTATTAAGTCAACTTACCAGACAGAGCAGATATATTCACCGCCAACTTGCAACTTGGCAGCTTTCTCGCCCGTAACCACACCTTTTGAGGTCGAAAGGATACTGGTTCCCAGTCCATTTCGAACCACCGGAATAGAATCATGCTTGACGTAATTACGCAGGCCACTGCGACTCTCACGTCGTATTCCGTTAATTACCGGCCGATTCTGTTCATTATACTTCAAATAAAGACGCAAGATTCCAAATCCATCATCACCACTCAAGACCTTAAAATTCTTGATGTAGCCTTCCTCTTTAAGGATATCTGACAGGCTCTGGTTCATCTTGGTCAAAACGATATCAACTTTATCAAATTTGACCATGCTCGCATTGCGAATTCTGGTCAACATATCAGCGATTAAATCGGTTGCCGACATTCTTCTCACCTTCTACAAGTATTTATTACAAATTTAAAAATCCCAGAAAACTACCAACTGGATTTAATTACACCCGGAATATCGCCCCGCAAAGACAAAGTCCGAAAACAGATCCGGCACATACCGAATTTACGATAGTAACCCCGCGGACGACCGCACAAAGGGCAGCGGTTATATTCACGTACTGCAAACTTCTTCGGTCGTGACGCTTTGACCATTATTGACTTTTTAGCCATCTAACAACTCCTAAGCTGTCGTAATCTAATCTTTATATATAAAAGAGATTCGGATAAACAATTAAAGAAATTTACTTCCGGAATGGGAACCCGAACAGGCTTAACAACTCCCGCCCCTCTTCGTCGTTTTTAGCACTGGTTACAATGGCAATGTTCATACCCTTAACCGTATCAACATTTTCAAGGTCGATCTCCGGAAACACCACCTGGTCACGAAAACCTAAAGAGTAGTTACCGCGACCATCAAAGGCTTTACCTGAAATCCCCTTAAAATCCCGTACCCGCGGCAATGTAACGGTAATCAGTCTTTCAAGAAATTCGTACATAGTATCACGGCGCAATGTCACCATACATCCAATCGGCATTCCTTCACGCAATTTAAACTGCGCAATTGATTTCCGAGCTTTGGTAATCACAGGTTTACGGCCAGTTATGGCGGCCATTTCGGTTACAGCGGAATCTAAAATCTTGACATTCTGTACTGCTGCACCAAGTCCCATATTGACAACGACTTTTTCGAGTCTCGGGATCTCCATGACATTGCCATAGGCAAAACGCTTGCGCATGGCCGGGATTACTTCTTGCTGATATTTTTCCTTAAACAAGCCCATCTAGCTTTACCCTCCGGAATCAACTATTTGTCAAAAAGTTCTTCGCACTTTTTACAATAGCGAACCTTACTGTTATCTTCCATTTTGCGCACACCGTAACGCACCGGCTTATCACATTTATCACAAAAAAGCATAACATTAGAGCGGTGGATTGATGACTCTTTTTCAATAATACCACCTTGAGTCTGATCCATCCCCGGTTTGGTGTGCCGTTTTACCAGGTTCAGTTTTTCAACCACGACCCGGTCTTTTGCGTGCAGCACCCTCTTTATCTTACCACTTTTACCTTTATCTTTCCCGCCGATGACCATAACTTTGTCATCTTTTTTAAGCCGCATCATTGGCAAACTCCAAATAATATATTTCGCCGTTTCTGGTTTCCGTCAGATTCTGTTTACAGAACTTCCGGAGCCAGGGAGATAATTTTCATAAAGTTTCGAGCCCGTAACTCACGCGCTACGGGACCGAAAATACGGGTTCCAACCGGTTCATTCTGGGCATTGATAACTACCGCAGAGTTACAGTCGAATTTAATATAGCTGCCGTCTGCGCGGCGCACTTCCTTCGCTGTGCGCACGATAACTGCCTCTAAAACCTCACCTTTTTTCACCTTGGAATTAGGCAGAGCCTCTTTAATCGAGACCTTAACGACATCACCTACGCGAGCGTAACGGCGCCGAGAACCACCTAAAACTTTGATACACAACATTTTTTTAGCTCCGGAATTATCTGCCGAATCAAGGAGCGTTTCAACCTGGATCATCTTAATTTCTCCCGTGTAACACTTACTCTATCAATTGCGAATCGCAGTTATTTAACAGCCTGAACAACAATATCACTCACACGCCAACACTTATCCTTACTCAAGGGCCGACATTCGGTAATCGCTACGGTATCACCGATTGCACATCTATTTTCAGGATCATGAGCTTTATATTTGCTGCTTTTGCGAATGTACTTTTTATAAGTAGGGTGTTTCACCTTGGTCGAGACCTCGACAACAACAGTTTTATCCATTTTGTCACTGGTTACATTGCCAACCATCGTCCGTTTATTTCTCTGGCCGCTATTCTGCATGGCTCATCCTTATGCTTACTTCTTCAATTTTTGCGTCTAAATATTACAGAAATTACAATTTCAATCTATCAGTCTCAGCTTGCCGCTTTAAGTTCATTCACTCTCGTCAGAACCCGGGCCCGCTCTTTCTTTACGCGACCCAGTTTAGCCGTATCCTGAAGCTGACTGATACTTTTCTGCAAACGTAAATTGAAAAGCTCCTGAGAAAGCTCAACAACTTTTTCCTGCAGATCTTCGATACTGTTGCTCTCTTTTATCTCACTCTTTTTCATTTCGCTATACCTCACGACTCACAGTTCGGGTCTTGATCGGCAGTTTATTTGCAGCCAGTCGCAAAGCCTCCGTCGCAACTTCTTTAGAGACACCTTCCATCTCATAGAGGATCCGCCCGGGCCTAACTACAGCTACCCACTCTTCTGGAGAACCTTTACCTTTACCCATCCTGACTTCGGCCGGTTTTTTAGTCATCGGCTTATCCGGGAAAATACGAATCCAAACTTTTCCGCCACGCTTAATATGACGATTGATTGCAATACGGGCAGCTTCAATCTGACGACTTGTCAAATGTCCGGGTTCAAGTGCTTTGAGCCCGAAATCACCGAATGATAAATCAGCACCGCGTAACGCAAGTCCGCGATTCCGACCCTTCTGCTGTTTTCTATATTTAACCTTTTTTGGCATTAACATGGCAATACCCCTGGCCCTTCTTATTTTATTAGCGAACTCAGTGTTTTAAGGACTGAGTTCTTTAGAATCTGTACTTAAATTTCCAATTATAACTTATCTTACAGTGCTTTTGCCGCCATCAGCTGTTCCTGCTTGCCGGCTACAATCTCACCTTTGAAAACCCAAACTTTTACCCCGATTATACCGTAAGTTGTATTAGCTTCGGCAACCCCGTAATCAATATCGGCTCGGAGAGTATGCAACGGCACGCGACCATCACGATACCATTCGGAACGAGCTATTTCAGCCCCGCCAAGACGGCCACCAACAGCGACCTTAATGCCCTGAACCCCAAGTTTCATTGCCATACCGACACTCCGCTTAATCGCGCGCCGAAATGCAACCCGACGTTCGAGCTGGAGGGCCACGTTTTCAGCAATCAGTTGAGCGTCAGTTTCCGGCCGTTTTACTTCATTGATATTAATAAAGATTTCACCCTTGACAAGACGGCTGAGATCCTTCTTCAAGGCTTCGATTTCTGAACCCTTTTTACCAATGATAATCCCGGGACGTGCGGCGAAAATATTTACACGAATACGTTTAGCAGCCCGCTCTATCTCAATCTTCGAGATACCAGCATGATACATCTTCTTTTTCAAGTATTTCTTAAGGCTCAGATCTTCATGCAAAAACTGCTTATATTCTTTGTCTGCATACCAGCAGGAATTCCAAGTTTTGACAATTCCCAAACGCAAGCCAATCGGATTAACTTTCTGTCCCAAGACTCATCTCCTGCACTTTCTTAAGTGCGTAAGCAATTAACCAAAATGTATGGTTCATTAAAAAGTTGAAATAGAGGTTTTAATAACGCTCATCATCAAGAATAACAGTAATGTGGCTGGACCGCTTATTAATCCGGGTTGCCCGGCCCATAGCCCGCGGCTGAAAGCGCCGCATGGTCGGACCTTCATCAACGAAGGCACAACTTATATATAGGGAATCAATATCCATATCCCCGCGCTGATCTGCATTAGCAACTGCAGACTCAACTAATTTACGAATCGCCGGTGCACACTTTTTCGGGGTCACCTGCAAGGTATTGATGGCTTTTTCGACATCCATCCCTTTAATCATATCTGTAACCAGACGCGCTTTACGCGGTGCCATCCGGTAATGTCTTAATTTGGCCTGAACTTGCATGGCTGAATCCTTATCTATTAACTTTTAAGCTATTTACGAACTTTGGACTTTCTATCTGATACATGTCCATAGTAAGTTCTAGTTGGAGAAAACTCACCCAGTTTATGACCGACCATCTCCTCGGTTACGAAAACCGGGATAAATTTCTTACCGTTATGTACGGCCATGGTATAACCAACCATCTCCGGGAAGATAGTCGAACGTCGCGACCAGGTCTTGATCGTTTTGTTATTACTGTCAACAAGCTTATCAACCTTATCAAGCAGATGCTGGTCGACAAAAGGTCCTTTTTTAATTGAACGTGCCACTATGCGGCCTCCTGTTTCAACTGGTGACTGAATAATTAATTCAGACTTTTACATATTATTCCACGGTTTTATAGAAAAAAGCAAAACCTGCAAATACTATTTCTTCTTACGTCTTCTTACAATATCTTTATCAGTAGACTTATTGTTTCTGGTCTTATGTCCCTTAGTCGGAACCCCCCAGGGGGTAACCGGATGCCGGCCGCCTGAAGATTTACCTTCACCACCACCGTGAGGATGATCAACCGGATTCATCGCAACGCCGCGGACTTTTGGCCGGAGGCCGAGCCAGCGGTTACGTCCCGCCTTACCGATAGAAATATTATCATGTTCTATGTTGCTGATCTGCCCTAAGGTTGCGCGACAGCGTTCATGAATATAGCGAACCTCACCCGACGGCATTTTAACCTGAACTTTATGTCCGTCTTTAGCCATCAACTGGCCGTAAGTTCCGGCACTGCGGATAAGCTGCGCACCTTTGCCGATCTTCATTTCAACATTATGAATAATACTACCCAGTGGCATATTCATCAGCGGCAGACAGTTACCCGGCTTAATATCAACGTTCTCACCGGACTCAAGTTTATCACCGACCTTAATATCGAGCGGAGCCAGAATATAACGTTTTTCACCGTCAGCATACTGAAGAAGTGCAATTCGGGCAGACCGGTTAGGATCATATTCGATGGTCTTAACCTCACCGCTCATATCGAATTTATCACGCTTGAAGTCGATAATTCTATATTTTCTCCGGCAGCCGCCACCCCGGCGACGAACAGTAATACTACCTGTGTTGTTACGCCCCGCCTTCTTGTTCAACGGTGCGATCAGACTTTTCTCCGGCTGATCAGAAGTAATTTCATCGAATGACGATGATGTCTGAAACCTACGGCCCGGGGATGTCGGATTATATTTTTTCAATACCATTTTTATAACCTCTCAGAGAAGCCAGCGCCCAATAAGGTGCGTAGCTACACTCTTAATTATACGCCTTCAAATATTTCTATCTTCTGTTCCGGCTGCAACGTTACTATGGCCTTCTTCCCATCCGGCCGTTTGCCTTGTACCCGGCCAACCCGCTTTTTCTTGCCCTTGGTCCGAATCGTATGCACATCCTCGACCTTGACCTTAAAAAGATTCTCAACTGCCTTGCGAATCTCAACCTTGTTGCTGAAACGATCGACAGCAAACGTACACTGACGGCTCATCTGATAGGCCAGCATCGTCTTTTCAGTCAGAATCGGGTAGCGGATAATGTCATAATGTGTACTCGGTATCATTTCTGTAATGCTCCCTCAATCTTTTTCAGTGATTCATCTGAAAGAATCAGATAATCATATTTAAGCAGATCGTAGACATTTACCCCATTCTGATTAACCGCTAAAGCACCGTTCAGGTTCCGCGCAGAAAGAGTGAGTTCACGATTATCTTCAGCTACAAGTATGGCACTCTTAACCCCGAAGGTAGTAAAAAGTTCAGCTACCTTTTGGGTTTTAACACTGTCAAGCGCCAAATCCTGAAGAACGAAGACTTTTCCTTCTTGAAATTTCTGTGAAAGCACAGAGATTAAAGCCTGGCGCCTTACCTGCTTCGGCAGTCTGTAGCCATAATCCCGCGGCTGCGGACCAAAGATTGCACCACCGCCCCGCCAAATGGGTGAACGACTGGTACCCGCACGCGCCCGGCCGGTACCTTTCTGTTTCCAAGGCTTGGCGCCACCGCCTTTAACCTTAGCCCGGTTCTTCACCGCCGCAGATCCCTGACGGCGTTTTGCCAGCTGCCAGACAACCACGTCACGCACCAGGTGCTCTTTGATTTCGGCGTTGAAAACCGCATCAGCAACCTCGGTTTCAGCTACTTTTTCTTTTTGCAAATTATAGATATCAACATTGGCCATATCATTTACTCCGATTATCTCCAACCTGTAGGAAATATCGCTAAACTTAGCTTACCTTCTTAATCGTCACCAGACAATTCTTAGATCCCGGTACACCACCTTTTACCATTACCAGGCCCTGTTCCAACTGCACCTGAACCACGGTCAGATTTTTCACTGTCACCTTCCGGTCACCCATATGTCCAGGCATTTTCTTGCCTTTAATAATCCGACCGGGATATGCAGAGGTACCGACAGAACCACCGGATCTATGGTTTTTATGAGCCCCGTGCGAAGCCGGCTGACCCTTAAAACCATAACGTTTCATGACCCCGGCAAAACCCTTACCTTTGCTGGTGGCTGTAACCGCAACCAGATTGCCGGCACTGAACATATCAGCAGTCAGGACATCTCCCGGCTTATAGGAACCCTCATCATCCACCTTGACTTCGGCAAAATGATAAAAGACACCTTTGCCCGCAGGCAAGCAGTGCCCGGTCTGAGCCTTATTCGCCCGGGCCATATTCTTCTCGCCAAGACCTAACTGGACGGCATTATATCCATCTTTCTGCGCCGTCTTAACCTGCACGACAGTGCATGGACCAACCGCCAGAACGGTTACCGGTACCAGCTCACCCAGCTCGTTATAGAGCTGTGTCATGCCAACTTTTTTAGCTAATAATTCCTGTATTTCAGCCATTATTAAACCTTATTATCAACCTTATTATCAATCAATCTTGGATAAGGATTTTAACGAACTTTGAAGAAAAACTCTTTTTAAAGTCTTTAAGCAAAGATTCTCTTAGAGTTTGATTTCAACATCAACGCCTGCTGAAAGATCAAGCTTCATCAAGGCATCAACCGTCTGCTGAGTCGGCTCAAGGATATCGATCAAACGATTATGAGTCCTGATCTCAAACTGCTCACGTGATTTTTTGTTTACATGGGGTGAACGCAATACGCAATATTTATTGATTGCGGTCGGCAGAGCAATGGGCCCGGCGATAACCGCTCCCGTACGCTTAGCAGTATTGACAATCTCACCCACCGACTGATCCAGGGTTTTATGGTCATAACCTTTCAGCCGGATCCTGATTTTCTGACTCGCTATACTCATTTTTTACTTCCTCAATGGTTCCATCTATCCTGAAAGTCTCTCAGGGATAACTACTCGATAATTTCGCTGACAACGCCGGCGCCGACGGTACGGCCACCTTCACGA
>JAOZKP010000669.1 GCA_029935295.1 bacterium
TTTTTGCCTTCATTCTGGCCTTAGGACCGGTCTGTGACGAACAATATGCCGCCGCTTGTGGTTGTATCAACTTTGGGGTTCCGGTTATTGCTGATACAGATTTTCCAGAAGTTCTGCCGACCGGTATCTGTACTTACGAGCATGTTGTTACCAATATCCCTGAAGCTGAAATTGTTACCAAGGGTATTGAAGTTCGTGGCCTTAAAATCACAATTGCCAAAATTGACATCCCGATGTCTTACGGTCCGGCCTTCGAAGGTGAACGGATCAAAAAAGATGCCATGCATGTCGAGCTCGGTGGCCCGAAATCTTTTGGTTTCGAATTTGCCTACTCCAAACCTTTGGATGAAGTTGAAGATGGCAAGTTTACAGTTATCGGCCCTAACATTAAAGATGTCGAAGAGGGCGGCCTGCTGCCGATCGGTATCTGGATTGAGCTCGCCGGACGTAAATTTCAGGAAGACTTTGAGCCGATTCTTGAGCGTCAGTGTCATCACCTCTTAAATGGTGCTGAAGGCATACTCCATATCGGACAACGTGATATTGTCTGGATGCGGATCTCCAAAAAGGCTGTCGCAGCCGGTTTTACTTTTGAACATTTTGGCACCATCCTCCACGCCAAAATGCATAATGAATTTGGCGCTATTGTTGATAAAGTTCAGGTTACGATTTTTACCGATGCCGACAAAGTCAATGAACATCTTGAGATTTGTCGGAAAACCTGGACCGAACGTGACAACCGTCTCGCCGACATGAACGATGAAACGACTGAGACCTTCTACTCATGTTCACTCTGTCAGTCTTTTGCTCCGACCCATGTCTGTGTTGTTACTCCCGAACGTCCGGGCCTCTGTGGCGCTTACAACTGGCTTGACTGCCGCGCCTCTTATGAGATCAATGAACATGGTCCCAACCAGCCCATCGCCAAAGGCGATGCCATGGATGAGCGTCTTGGCAAATGGAAAGGCGTTGACGAATTTGTTATTCCGGCCTCGGGTAACGCTTTCGAATCTTTTGCCGCTTACTCAATCCTGGTCGATCCGATGACCTCTTGTGGTTGTTTTGAAGCGATCGCCGCTTGTCTCTTTGCTGCCAACGGCATAATGGTTGTTGACCGTGACTACTCAGGTGAAACCCCATGTGGTATGGGCTTCTCGACCCTGGCCGGCTCCGTCGGTGGTGGTTTGCAGACTCCGGGTTTTGTCGGGATCTCCAAATTCTACATCGGCAGTAA
>JAOZKP010000245.1:0-3100 GCA_029935295.1 bacterium
ATCAATGCAGAATCTGGCTGAGGAAGAGTTTGGTGCGCTCGTGTTCGGGGTGGTCGAAGAATTCGTCCGGGGTGTTGCTTTCGACAATCATGCCTTCATCCATGAAGAGGACGCGGTGGGCTACACTTTTGGCAAAACCCATTTCATGGGTAACGACGATCATCGTCATACCTTCATGGGCCAAATTAATCATAACGTCTAAGACCTCTTTCACCATCTCCGGGTCGAGGGCCGAGGTCGGCTCGTCGAAGAGCATGACTTTGGGTTTCATACAGAGGCTTCTGGCAATCGCCACGCGCTGCTGCTGGCCGCCTGAGAGTTGGCCGGGGAACTTTTGCGCCTGCTCCGCGATCTGGACTTTTTCGAGGTAATACATCGCTAGAGCCTCGGCATCTTTACGCGGCACTTTTTTTACCCAGATGGGGCCGACCGTCAGGTTGTCGAGGATGGTAAGGTGGGGAAAAAGGTTGAAATGCTGGAACACCATACCGACTTCTTCCCGGATTTTTTCGATATGTTTGAGATTATTGCTAAGTTCGATACCGTCCACAATAATCTGGCCGCGCTGATGTTCTTCGAGGCGGTTGATACAGCGGATCATTGTTGATTTGCCGGAACCTGAGGGGCCGCAGACAACAATTCTTTCCTGGGTTTTGACTTCCAGGTTGATATCCTTCAGAACGTGAAAATCACCATACCATTTGTGCACGCCGATGAGTTTAATGATGGCATCGTTGACTTGATTTGTATCGGGATTTGCGGCGTTGTTGTCGGTTGTTTTATCCGGGCTCATATTCTTATCCTACTCCTGTTTTTACTATCTTCCGGTATCGAGATCTTTTTCCAGGCGGCGGCTCCAGGTTGACATAAAATAGCAGCAGATGAAATAGATCATCGCCACAAAGAGATAGGCTTCGGTCGAGAAACCCATCCATTTAGGATTGGAGAGGGTAGACTGAGTGGTTTTTAAGACATCGTAGAGAGCAATGATAACCACCAGCGAGGTATCTTTAAAAGCGGAGATCAGGATGCTGACCGTCGGCGGAATAACAATTTTTAGCGCTTGCGGCAGAATTATCAGGCGCATGGTTTGATAATAATTCAGGCCCAATGAATCGGCAGCTTCATACTGGCCATTAGGCATCGCCTGGAGGCCGCCGCGCACGACTTCGGCGACATAGGCGGCCGTAAACATGATTATCGCAACCTGGGCCCGCAGGATCTTATTGATGGTCACCCCTTCCGGCAGAAAGAGCGGGAAGATGATGGCCGACATAAAGAGCATACTGATCAGCGGCACGCCCCGGATCATCTCAATATAGATGACTGTTAAAGACTTGATAACCGGCAGACGTGATTGGCGGCCCAGGGCGAGGATGACACCTAATGGATAAGCTGCGGTCAGGCCGAAAACCGAGAGAATCAGGGTCAATGGCAAACCGCCCCATTGGGCACTATCAACCGAAGTCAAACCGAAGGCCCCGCCCCGCATCAGAAATCCCATTATCAGGATGCCCGCCATCCAGGTAAACATTAAATATTTCGACCACCAGTTGCGGTTTCTCGAAACAATCAGCAGACTAAACAGGATAAGCATAGCGATCAGCGGCCGCCACTGTTCCGCCGGCGGGTAAAAACCGAAGATTATAAAGCGGTAGTTGGCGTGAATAATCGACCAGCAAGCACCGCTCGATTTATGACATTCGGCGCTGGTTGTAGTCCAGCAGCTGTTGATAAAAGCCCAGTTAACAAAGGGCGGAATAACCTGCAAGAGGAGATAGATGACCGTCAGCGTGATAATCGAGTTATGCCAGCTGTTAAAGAGATTAGCACGAATCCAGCCGATCACCCCGATATCGGATATCGGCGGCTTAAGATTCTGGTTCTCTTCTAAGTTTATGATAACTGCCATCTGTTATCTCTCTATGAGACGTGATCGGTTATTGTACCAGTTCATAAATACCGAGGTGGTCAGACTTATAATAAGATAAACCGCCATAATCATAGCAATCCCTTCGATCGCCTGGCCGGTTTGGTTGATAGTCGTGTTGGCGACGGCGACAAAATCGGGAAAGCCGATGGCAACCGCGAGTGAGCTGTTTTTAGTCAGGTTTAGAAGCTGGCTGGTCAGCGGCGGAATGATTACCCTTAATGCCTGCGGCAATATAACAAGATTAAGAATCTGCCCCGGTTTCAGGCCGACAGACATCGCCGCCTCAGTTTGGCCTTGACTTACTGACTGGATTCCGGCGCGGACAATTTCGGCGACGAAAGCTGATGTATAGAGCACTAATCCTAAAAGAAGAGCCATGAATTCAGGAGAGACATTTAAGCCGCCGCTGAAATTAAAGCCGCGTAGAGTCGGGCTGTTCATTGCCGTCGGGGCTCCGGCCAGAGCCCAGGTGATAAATGGTAGAATAATAATCAGAAGCAGGGATGTGCGAAAAAGTGGAAAAATTCTGCCGGTTTCAGCCTGGCGTTTTGTGGCCCAGCGGCGCAAAAAGAAGATTACGATTCCGGCGACAAAGAGTGCCGCCAGCATAAAAGCATGGGCTGGATGATACTGTGGCACCGCGAAAACCAGCCCCCGGTTGCTGAGAAATAGTCCGTTGAAAGGGTGTAAGGCCTGGCGCGGAGAGGGGAAAAATTGATAAAATAGGGCGTACCAGAAAAAAAGCTGCAGCAGAACCGGAATGTCCTGGAGTACCTCAATATAGATTGCGGCCAGTTTGGCCACCAGCCAATTGGTGGAGAGACGGGCGATCCCGACAAAGGTGCCGAGAATAACCGTAATAATGATGCCGATGAGTGAAACTTTAAGGGTATTTAAGAGTCCGACCAGGAGTGCGGTCGTATATGAATCTGCGGCAGAATATGAGATCAGTGATTCGCCGATTTCAAAGGCGGCCTCTTTGTGGAGAAAACCGAAACCTGTGGCAATATTCTGCCGGGCGAGATTAGCCAGGGTGTTTGAGAAAAGATAATAACCGACAGAAAGTACCGCCATCAAGGCGAAAACCTGATAGACTATGGCCCGTTTGTCGGGGTCATGCCAGAATGAAATCCGGGTTGGAGTCGGTTGCTTTTCAGGGGCCATAGG
>JAOZKP010000245.1:3200-4472 GCA_029935295.1 bacterium
TTCGCTGTTACTTAAACGGTGGTGAATACATCAAGCCGCCATCTTTCCACAGAGCATTAAGTCCGCGTTTGATGCCGAGGGGAGTTTTGACGCCGACATTGCGTTCAAAAACTTCACCGTAATTACCCACCTGCTTGACGATATTGTAGGCAAATTTTTCATCCAGGCCCAGGGATTTGCCGTTACCTTTGGTGACGCCCAGGAAACGCTGGACTTTCGGGTCTTTGCTTTTCAGCATTTCGTCGACATTCTTGGAGGTGATTCCCAACTCTTCCGCATCGATCATCGCCAGAACGGAATAATCAACAATGTCACGCCATTGATCATCGCCATGTCGCACCGCAGGGGCCAGAGGTTCTTTCGAGATAATGTCCGGCAGGATAACGTAATCATCCGGATTCGGAGCAGTTGCCCGGGCGCCGGCCAGCTGTGAGGCGTCCGAAGTCAAACAGTCACAGCGTCCGGCAAAAAAAGCTTTGGCGAGTTCAGCAGTCTGTTCGATGACAACCGGTTTCCATTTCAAACCGTGTGAACGGAAGAAATCAGCTGCATTCTGTTCCGTGGTTGTTCCCGGGAGAACACAAATTGTGGCGCCATCAAGGTCTTTCGCACTTTTTATACCGAGTTTTTTTGAGACCATAAAACCCTGGCCGTCATAATAGTTGACGGTTGTAAAGTTGAGCCCAAGAGAGGTATCTCGGCTCAGGGTACGCGTCGCGTTCCGACATAAAACATCAATTTCGCCCGATTGCAGGGCGGTGAAACGTTGAACTGCTGTCAGAGGAATAAATTTGACTTTGCTGGCATCACCGAAAACTGCAGTCGCAACCGCTCGGCCAGTGTCAACATCAAGTCCTTTCCAGGCCCCCTTGGCATCCGGTTGACCAAAACCGAAGAGACTGCCGTTGACGCCGACCGTAACAAACCCTTTTTTCTTAACCGAATTAAAGGTGTCACCGGCCCAGAGCAGAGTCGGTAGGGTGAACATAAAAATAATAATTGCCATAACCGAAAGTTTGCCGAGTTTTTTCATTGTGCTCTCCTTTAGATGTTGTGGTTTCAGGAAATCTACTTATTTCTGCTATCACACTGTTTGGTATTAGTGCAAGGGATAAAGATTATTTTTCCGGCTTCCATCTTATTTCCTTATTTCCGGCTTGATAGCTCTTCTCTGTAAAGTGGTACAAAATTGTTTTATTTTGAATTATTTTTATTCGGAAAAGCGTATTGTTCTGTAGTTTTCCGGCGTTAAATCTCATTCGCTACAGCCGT
>JAOZKP010000047.1:0-8442 GCA_029935295.1 bacterium
AGTACCTTACAGGTTATTTTCTGCACAAAAAAACAAGAAAAAATCAGAAAATGTTAAGTGTTTCACAGGTTCTTTGCCTGAAGGCAAAGGTTCTGATGAAATAACTTATGCAAAGCTCTGATAAGAGTACTTATTTACGGGCCGGAAAGATCCGTTTGGGCTGTGGGATTTATCCCCGCATTCAGTCTAATCCTGATGATAATCCTGAATTGCCCGAAGATCGACGTCCCGATCATTCAAGGCAGCAATCGCCCGAGCGGCACCCTGCGCCCCCGGCAAAGTTGTAAAATAAGGAATCGCATTATCTAAAGCTACCCGCCTGATATAAAGTGAATCTTCGTGCGAACGGGCATCACCGGGAAGGTTGATAACCATATCGATCTCACCGTTCAAGACCAGATCAATCGCGTTGGGACGCCCCTCTTTCTGTTTCTTGATCATTCGGTTTTCGATCCCCAGGTCAGTTAAGGCCCGGGCGGTACCGGCGGTTGCAATAAAGTCGAATCCGGTTTGAGAGAGCGGTTCAACTATACTTTGCAAACCAGTTTTATCGCTCATACTCAGGAAAACCGAGCCTTTTGCCGGCAGCGGATTACCGGCCGCCTCCTGCGCCTTAGCGAAGGCCAGAGGAAAATCACGATCAATACCCATCACTTCACCGGTCGACTTCATCTCCGGCCCTAAGAGCGTATCGACACCGGGGAATTTAAGAAACGGAAAAACCGCCTCTTTCACCGCACTCCAGGGCGGCAGATAATTCTCTTCTACACCAAGTTCAGCCAGGGTCTTTCCAGCCATTACCCGGGCCGCAATTGAAGCCAGCGGCAGACCGGTAGCTTTGCCGACAAATGGCACCGTACGTGAAGCCCGCGGGTTGACTTCGATAATATAGACTTCATTATCCTGAACCGCAAACTGAACATTCATCAACCCTTTAACGTTGAGTTCCAAAGCCATGGTTTTGGTCTGCCGCGCAATCTCTAAGATAATCTCTGATGACAAAGAATAAGGCGGTAGCGAACAAGCGGAGTCACCGGAATGAATCCCGGCTTTTTCAATATGTTCCATGATCCCACCGATCAGTACTTCCCGGCCGTCACAAACGGCATCAACATCGATCTCAACCGCATTATTTAAAAACTTATCAATCAGAACCGGATGATCATAAGATACATCCACCGCCTTCTGCATATAGCCTTTCAGACTCTCACTGTTATAGACTATCTCCATGCCGCGGCCGCCTAAGACATAGGAAGGCCGCACCAGAACCGGATAGCCGATCAACTTGGCAATCGCTACGGCTTCATCCACTGAAGTCGCGGTATCATTCTCAGGTTGTTTTAAGCCAAGTTTTTCGAGAAATTCCTTAAACCGGCGCCGATCCTCGGCCCGGTCAATGCTGTCGGGCGAGGTACCCAAAATCGGCACGCCCGCTTTTTCCAGCGATTCTGCCAACTTCAACGGCGTCTGCCCGCCAAATTGCACAATCACACCATAGGGTTTCTCATTTTCAACAATTTGTAAGACATCTTCATGCGTCAAGGGCTCAAAATAGAGTCGGTCCGAGGTATCGTAATCGGTACTGACCGTCTCCGGGTTGCAGTTGACCATAATGGTCTCATAGTCATCTTTGGCCAGGGCAAATGAGCAGTGCACACAACAGTAGTCAAATTCAATCCCCTGGCCAATCCGGTTGGGACCACCACCTAAAATGATAATCTTTTTCCGATCAGTCGGCCGGGTCTCATCCTCCATTTCATAGGTCGAATAGAAATAGGGGGTATAGGCTTCAAACTCAGCGGCACAGGTATCAACCCGCTTATAAACCGGCAGAATTTTTTGCGACACCCGCGCTTTTCTAATATCAGCTTCAGTGCAGTTAAGAACCGATGCCAGGAATTTATCAGCGAACCCCAGCTCTTTGGCACGACGCAAAGTGACAGTTGAAAGTTCAGATAATTCTACACCTAGCAACTCATCGCGTTCAAATTCGATAATTTCCCGGATATTATTGACAAACCAGGGATCAATCCCGGTCATCGCATAGATTTTTTCCACACTGAAACCTAAACGTATGGCATCCCCCAGATACCATAGTCTATCTGGACCCGGAATCTGCAGTCGTTCTTCAACCAGATCGATGCTTGCGGAATCGGGATCAAGGTAAACTGCATCCGGAAACTGCCGCTCAAAACCATAAGAGTCAATCTCCATTGAACGCATCGCTTTCTGCAACGATTCTTTGAATGTCCGGCCGATCGCCATCGCCTCTCCAACCGATTTCATCTGGGTCGTCAAGGTTGCTTCCGCCTGATGGAATTTTTCAAACGTAAACCGCGGTATTTTCGTAACTACATAGTCAATTGACGGTTCAAAACAGGCCGGGGTTTCGCGGGTGATATCATTAGGGATTTCATCAAGAGTAAAACCGACCGCCAGTTTGGCCGCAATCTTGGCAATCGGGAAACCGGTAGCCTTCGAGGCCAGGGCCGAACTTCGGGAGACCCGGGGATTCATCTCAATCACAACCAGGCGTCCATCTTCGGGATTGACGCCAAACTGCACGTTAGAGCCGCCGGTAGCAACCCCGATTTCACGCATGATCGCCAGAGAGGCATCCCGCATGATCTGATACTCTTTATCGGTCAAGGTCTGGGCCGGAGCGACCGTAATACTATCACCGGTATGGATGCCCATCGCGTCAAAGTTTTCGATTGAACAGATAATAACAACATTATCCTTATGGTCACGCATAACTTCGAGTTCGTACTCTTTCCAGCCGACAATTGATTCTTCAATCAGAATTTCATGCACCGGGCTGATCTCTAAACCGCGCTTGACGAACTTCTCGAAATCTTCAACATTATAAGCAATATTGCCACCGCTGCCGCCCATCGTAAAAGAGGGCCTAAGAATTGACGGAAAGCCGGTATCTTCAAGAATCCTCCAGGCATCATCAAGGTTTTTGGCAACCCCGCTGCGCGGCGATCCGAGACCGATCCGCTCCATTGCATCCTTAAACAGCTGCCGATCCTCGGCTTTTTTAATCGATTCCAGCGAGGCCCCGATCATCTCGACGCCGTATTTCTCCAAGGTACCATTTTCCGCCAGAGCAATCCCGATATTCAGCGCTGTCTGCCCGCCTAAAGTCGGCAGCAGGGCATCGGGTTTTTCCAGGGCAACAATCCGGCCGACAGTTTCCGGCGTCAACGGTTCAATATAGGTACGGTCGGCAAATTCGGGATCGGTCATAATGGTTGCCGGATTGCTGTTAACCAGCACCACCTCGTAGCCCTCCTCCTTCAATGCCTTACAGGCCTGGGTCCCGGAGTAGTCAAACTCACAAGCCTGGCCGATGACAATCGGGCCCGACCCTATCAGCATTATCTTTTTTAAATCAGTACGTTTTGGCAATTTTAAAACCTTTACCCATATTAATATGCTACTTTATTGACATTAAACTTAAATTACGACTATTATGTGCAACTATGAAATCAATTTTTTTAGCAGACGCCCATCTGCAGAACCCCGAAGATCCAGCCTATCAAGATCTGCTGCAATTTCTTGAAGACCTGCCTGAAGATCTCGACAATCTTTTTATTCTCGGCGATTTT
Source organism: bacterium (assembly GCA_029935295.1). Classification (GTDB taxonomy): domain Bacteria; phylum Desulfobacterota; class Anaeroferrophillalia; order Anaeroferrophillales; family Tharpellaceae; genus Tharpella. The sequence goes on from JAOZKP010000047.1 coordinate 3,615, forward strand.
TTTGACTTCTGGCACGGCTATAAGGATGTCGTCTTCAGCCACTATGTCCCAATCGTTGCCGCCCTTAAAAAACTTTCCGAGAAAGGGGTGAAAATCCATTTTTTTGCCGGCAATCATGAAGCCTCGTTCGGCCCCATACTTGAAGCTATCGGCACCTGCCACTGGCAGGCAAGCACAACTGAAATCGAAGGTCAAAAGATCTATCTGGCCCATGGTGACCGACTTAATCCCGACGATTACCTTTACCGCCTCTGGCGCAGCATCTTATGCAGCCGTTTCATCTTGAGAGCAATGGATATCGTGCCCGCCTATATAACTTTGAAAGTCGCCAACATCCTCTCCCACGGCAGCCAGGGTTATGATGTCAATAAAAAATTCATCCCCCCCCAGGTTTTCAAACGTTGCGCTACTATTCTCAACGGCAAAGATGACATCCAATCAATTGTCATCGGCCATTTTCACCAGGAGCGGCAAGAGACTTTCATCACTGACTCCGGCCCTAAATCGCTCTACATCATCGGCGACTGGATTCACGAACGCTCATACTTATTACTCAAAAACGGTGAGTTCAGTTTTCATCAGGCCGCAACCTGACACCTTCAAAACTCCAAATAATCCTTACCGCCATTCATCCATCAAGTTCCGAAACCGTTTGAACAAATAGGCCGAATCATGCGGCCCGGGGGAACTTTCCGGATGATACTGAAATGAGAAGAGTGGATATTTGCGATGGCGCAGACCTTCGACTGTCTGGTCATTAAGATTAATATGCGTAACCTCTACCTCATCACCTAAGGAATCGACATCGACACAGAAACCGTGATTTTGAGCGGTAATCTCAACTTCACGGGTGGTCAAATCCATTACCGGATGATTACTGCCGTGATGACCAAATTTCAGTTTATAGGTCTTGCCGCCTAGAGCCTGACCCAAAATCTGGTGTCCGAGACAGATACCACAGATTGGCAGTTTGCCGATAAGCTGTTTAATCTCGCCGACAATACCGCCCAATGCGGCCGGATCACCGGGACCATTGGAGAGAAAGAGACCATCAGGATTAAGCTTTAATACATCCTGGGCTGAAGTTCCGGCGGGAACCACGGTTACCTGACAACCGACCTCTTTCAAAAGACGCAGAATATTGTATTTCACTCCGAAATCATAAACTACAACCTTTTTTTCCGCGCAACTATCATCACTGTAGCCATTTTTAAGATCCCAGGTTGACTGCTGCCAGGCATAACTTGCATCCGTAGTCACGCCGGCTACCATATTGACCCCTTCAATACCGGGCCATTTTTCCAGCTTGGCTTTAAGCGATTCATGATCAAAATCTTCCGTACTGATAATCCCGGGCATGGCCCCGGCTTCACGGATATGGCGGGTCAGAGCCCGGGTGTCGATACCTTCAAGCCCGATCACCCCGTTTTGCGCCATAAATTCAGCCAGATCAATCTGGCTCCGCCAACTGCTCGGATAAGCACAATACTCTTTAACAATAAAAGCCGAGAGAAAACAACGCCGGGACTCCTGATCTTCATCATTGATCCCGTAATTGCCAATATGAGGATAGGTCATCAGTACCATCTGGCCGGCATAGGAGGGATCACTCAAAACTTCCTGGTAACCGCTCAAACTGGTATTAAAAACGACCTCAGCGCAAGCCTCTCCGGCAGCACCGAACGCCCGGCCCGGGAAAAGAGTACCATCCCGCAACAAAAGAACAGCTTTACTGCCGCGTTTAACTGTCTCTACCATTTCAGATATAATCCTTGAAATTCAATTACCGTCCGGTTTATTTTCAACGGTAAGAGTTTTGGTTGTTTTCATAACGTCAGGAAATTTCAGAGAGTGAAGACGATCTCGCCATCAACAATAGTCTTAATGACTCGACCCGACATTTGCCAGCCGGTAAACGGGGTATTCCGGGCTTTTGAGTAAAATTTTCCAGGATCGACAATCCATTGCAGTTCCGGGTCAATAATCATCAGATCAGCCGCCTTACCCACTGCCAGTGTGCCGCGATCATCAAGCCCTAAAATCGCTGCCGGGGTCAGACTCAATCGGGCTGAGAGTTCCAGAGGCGTCAAGACTTTCTCTTGAACCAATCTTAGACTCAACGCAACCGCAGTTTCCAGGCCAACCACACCGAACGGCGCCAGATCGTATTCGACCGCTTTTTCGGTCGCTTCATGCGGCGCGTGATCGGTTGCAATAGCATCTAATGTTCCATCAGCTAAAGCCTGCCGCAAAGCTGAAACATCAGCCGCCGACCGCAGTGGCGGGCTCATCTTCGTTGCCGTGTTATAACAGAGCTGCTCCGGTTTCAGCGACTCATCCAGAGTTTCTCCGTAAGCCAGATCGACCACCGCCCGTTCATCAAGGAAAAGATGATGCGGCGTCACTTCAGCCGTAACTTTAACTCCGCGCTCTTTGGCCGATTTGATCAGCCGCACCCCTTCTTTGCTGCTCACATGACAAATATGAACCGGAACATCAAGATATTCTGCAAGCATAATCGTTCTTGCAATATCAAGATCTTCAGCCAGTGTCGGAATTCCCTCCAGACCGTGGGCGGCGGAAATTACTCCCTCGTGAATTACGCCGTTGGCAAAAAGGGCATTATCCTGACAATGACAAAGCAAAGGTTTGTTAAAAAGCGAAGCGTACTCTAAAGCGTGCCGCAAAAGTTTACTATCAGCAACAGTTTTGCCATCTTCAGAGAAAGCGACGGCTCCGGCTGCGACCAGGTCACCCATCTCCACCAGCTCTTCGCCCTGCATGCCCTTGCTGATGGCGGCAATCGGCAGAACTTTGGCCGGTGCTAAACGTGCCTGTTCCAGAATAAACCGAGTTACCGCAGCGCTGTCATTAACCGGTTTGGTATTAGCCATGCAGGCAATTGACGTAAAGCCACCGGCGACAGCGGCCCGGGCACCAGTCAAGATCGTTTCTTTATGCTCAAATCCGGGTTCCCGCAGATGAACATGCATATCGATCGCCCCCGGCATTACCCAGGCACCATCAAGATCTAACACAGTAGCGGCAGTCGAGTTTATCGAAGCCCCAATCTCGGCAACTTTCCCGGCGACCAGAAGGATGTCAGCCTTCTCATCAAGATTCTGACCGGCATCAATCAGCCGGGCATTTTTCAATAACAAAGATGAATTATTATTACTCATGCCCCTGACCTCCGAGCAGAAAAAGAACCGCCATCCGCAGGGCGACACCGTTGCTGACCTGGTTCAAGATTACCGCCCGGTCGCTGTCGGCAACCTCGGAGGTAATCTCGACCCCGCGATTCATCGGACCGGGATGCATGACAATGGCATCCGGCGCGGCCAGCTCCAGCCGCTGCCGGTTAAGACCGAAAATACGGGCGTAATCGCGAATTGAGGGAAATAGCATCCGGTCCTGCCGTTCAAGCTGAATCCTCAACATCATCACAACATCGACCCCAGCCAGTGCCGCTTCCGGACGGGCGCAAACCACAACTCCCGGAATTTTATCCAGTCCACGCGGCAGCATAGTCGGCGGCGCACAAACCCTAACAGTTATGCCGAGGGTGAGCAAAGCCCAGATATTTGAACGCGCCACCCGACTATGAGCGATATCACCGATAATTGCCACCGTCAAACCGGGTTCGAGTTTTTTATGTTCAGAAATAGTCAAAAGGTCAAGCAGCGCCTGAGTCGGATGTTCATTGGCACCATCACCGGCATTGACTACCCGGGCCCCGACCCGACCGGCTATAAGATGCGCTGCCCCGACGAATTTGTGCCGGATAACGATAATATCCGGCGCCATCGCCTGGATATTATCAACAGTATCGAGCAGACTTTCACCCTTGACTACACTTGAGGTTGAGGCACTCATATTGACCGCATCCGCACTTAAACGTTTGGCTGCGATCTCGAATGAAGTCCGGGTTCTGGTACTCGGTTCGAAAAAGAGATTAATTACGGTTTTACCGCGCAAAGCCGGAACCTTTTTCAAGGGACGTTCGGCAATCTCCTTAAATGATTCAGCGCTTTCCAGCAGGGATCTGATCTCCAATGCTGACAGATCCCGGGTTCCCAACAGATCTTTACGCTTAAATCCCATCGAGCCTACTCCTCCCCCGAGGTTGAATCCTGCGGTATTGAATTACGTGGCATTACGGTTACTTTATCAAAACCATCACTTTCGGCAACCCTTACCATCACCCGATCCTGAGGTGATGCCGGAACTCTGACACCGACAAAATCAGCCGCAATCGGCAACTCATGACAGCCGCGATCAACCAGAACCGCCAACTGAATACTCTGCGGCCGACCAAAATCAATCAGGCTGTCCATCGCCGCCCGCACTGTCCGGCCGGTATAGAGGACATCATCAATCAGGATAACCGTGACCCCATCAAGGGAGAATGGAATTTCAGTTTTACGCACCACCGGATGATGCGTCGCAATTGAGAGATCATCACGATAAAGGGTAATATCGAGAATTCCCAAAGGCAGCTCCCGGCCGGATGCCGTGCTGATAATCTTCTGTAAACGCCGTGCCAGAGAGACCCCACGAGTTAAAACCCCGATGAGCACAAGTTTTTCGGAAGCTGAATTACGGTCGGCAATCTCAAAGGCGATACGTTTGAGCATCTGCGTCACATCCTGAGCGCTGCAGACACTGTTTTCTTTATTTTCTGACATAACTTTCAACTTGTCCTGACCCGGTTTATCCGGAGCTATTATAATTGACAGCCTTAATGGCAACAGAAACTAATGAATAAGCTGGCCAATTCTCTTAAAACGAACCTTATGCAATAAATCATTACTTAATTTATCCCATG
>JAOZKP010000047.1:8542-11794 GCA_029935295.1 bacterium
CCAATTCTCTTAAAACGAACCTTATGCAATAAATCATTACTTAATTTATCCCATGACCAGTAGAGGATTAAGGCTTTACCCTTGATCTGGTCAATCGGGACAAAACCCCAGAAACGACTGTCGTAACTGCGGTCACGATTATCACCCATGACCATAACATGTCCCGGCGGTACCACCACCGGTCCAAAATTATCACGGGGTACCAAAGAGGTAACTTCGCTGTCGCGATAGACCCCGTGTTCATCCTGCCATAGTTTACCGTTGATATAGATCTTTTTCTGATGAATTTCAATCGTATCGCCGGCAACCCCGACCACCCGTTTGATAAAATCCTTGGTTTTATCTTTCGGAAAAATAAAGACAATAATATCTTCCCGCTGCGGCTCTTTATAAACCAGAACCTTCTGGTCGATAAGGGGCAGTTTAATCCCATATATAAACTTATTCACCAAAAGATGGTCACCGATCAGCAGAGTCGGCTCCATCGAGCCCGACGGAATTTTAAAAGCCTGAACTATGAAAGCACGAATGAAAAGTGCAATCAGGATTGCGATAACAATTGATTCCGCGTACTCGCGAATTACACCACCTTTGGTTTTTTTAATGAAACTAAAATCTTTTGCCAAAATATTTTCTCTTTAATTAAGAATCAATGTTTAATATAGCCAGAAATGCATCCTGCGGCAACTCGACCTTACCCACCTGCTTCATCCGTTTCTTCCCGGCTTTCTGTTTCTCCAAAAGTTTTCGTTTCCGGGTAATATCGCCACCGTAACATTTGGCGGTCACATTTTTACGCAGAGCTTTGACGGTTGTCCGGGCCACGACCTTGGTCCCGATCGCAGCCTGAATCGCAACCTCAAACATCTGCCTCGGAATCAACTCTTTCATTTTAACCGCCAGATCCCGGCCCCGGTCAAATGCACATTCCTGATGGACAATCAGTGAGAGCGCATCAACCAATTCACCATTGATCATAATATCGAGTTTAACCAGATTGGCGCGACGATAGCCGCAGGGTTCATAATCCAAGGAAGCATAGCCCCGGGTCAGCGATTTCAGGCGATCATAAAAATCGAGAACAATCTCATTTAGAGGAAGATCGTAAATAATCATCGCCCGGGTTTCATCGAGATATTTAATCTCCTGCTGAGTGCCGCGTTTATCTTCACAGAGTTTCAAAATGTTGCCGATATACTCATTCGGCACATGCACCGAAGCCCGCACCATCGGCTCACCGATATGGCTCATTTCACCCGCTGACGGCATACTGCTCGGGTTATCAATCTCAATAATGCTACCGTCTTTCAACTCGATTTCATAAACAACTGTCGGTGAAGTTGTAATCAGATCAAGCTGATACTCCCGCTCCAGGCGCTCCTGAATAATCTCCATATGGAGCAGGCCGAGAAAGCCGCAACGGAAACCGAAACCTAAAGCCACCGAAGTTTCCGGCTGAAAAGTGAAAGATGCGTCATTAAGCCTAAGTTTCTCCAACGCGTCCCGTAACGGCTCATATTGAATTGAGTCGGTCGGATAGAGGCCACTGAAAACCATCGGCTTGACCTCCTGAAAACCCGGAAAAGGGGTTACGGTTACTTCCCTTACCCCGGTAATCGTGTCTCCGACTTTACAATCTGCCACAGTTTTGATACCGGCAACCACAAAACCAACTTCTCCGGCTTCAAGACTCTTGCTGTCAACCATCGCCGGACTCATCTTACCGACCCGCAAAACATCAAACTCGTTATTGGTTGACATCATTTTGATCTTCATACCCGGTTTGACTTTCCCGTCAAAAACCCGAACCAGAGCAATTACTCCCTGATAAGAATCAAACCAAGAATCAAAAATCATCGCCTTCAAAGGCGCATCCAGCACTCCTTGCGGCGCCGGAATACGCTTAACCAGAGCTTCGAGAAACTCATCAATACCGACCCCGGTTTTAGCACTGATCAGAAGTGCATCTTCGGTATCAAGCCCGATAACATCCTCAATCTGGCGCTTAATTCGCTCCGGTTCGGCAACTGGCAGATCAATCTTATTTAATACCGGAACAATCTCTAAATCAGCATCCAGGGCATGGTAGACATTGGCCAAAGTCTGAGCCTCAACCCCCTGCGCCGCATCGACCACGAGAACTGCACCTTCAGTTGCCGCTAAAGAGCGAGAAACCTCATAAGAAAAATCGACGTGACCAGGGGTATCAATCAGATTAAGCTGATAGAGCTCACCATCATCGGCCTTATAGCTAAGGCAGACCGACTGAGCTTTAATCGTAATCCCCCGCTCTCGCTCAAGATCCATATTGTCTAACAGCTGCTCTTTCATCTGCCGGGCAGTTACAGCTCCGGTCACCTCTAAAAGACGATCAGCCAGGGTTGACTTGCCATGATCAATATGGGCAATAATGGAAAAATTACGAATATTTGTCTGCGGAAATGCCATGTAAACTCACAATAAAACATTAAATACAAAAAAAGACGCAAAGCGCCTGATTGAATTGGAGAAATCACCCTATAGTCAGGTAAACACCATCACTGCAAGCGAACAATGGGTTTGTAGTGATACTTCTGACTCAGTTCCTGCCGATAGCGTTCAGCCAGTTCCCGGTTCTCGATATCAATGATCTTAACTCTATACCAAGTACCTTTACCCGCCACCTGCACCGGTTCAATTTTAACCCCGGGGAAATCTTTAATCAGCTTACTGCGCTCCAAACGGGCCTTAATCTCTTGCGGCAGGGAGCAGATTCTAAGTTCCCAGAGGGTTGAACTGGCGACTGCTTTATTTTTACTGTCAGAGGTCTTTGACTCGGCCTTTCTTTTTTTGACTTCAGGAGTCTTTTTAACCCTTATAGCTGAGCCGCCGCTTTCAGTCGGTTTATCTGCAAGTTCACTGTAAAAAGTTAAATTGGGACTTTTCTGCGGCGCTGCAGCCGTTTGATGCGGAGTCTCTCCCGGGCCAGGCAACCTACAGACACCGCCGGGACATGACTCGGAATAAGAGTTAAGTGAAGCTGATACAACCGGCACTTCCGGTTTTGCGGTACCGGGAATTTGAATTACCGCAACTTTTGTCGGCTGCGGTTTTACTGAAGCCTGACGCGGTTCTGCATGCCATTTTTTATAAAGATCTGTCTCCGGCAGTTTCAAACCAACGAGAACGCCACCAATAACAAAAATGAAAATCACCAAAAGTGCTACCAGAGCAGCCTTTATTTTCTCAAACATAATAACTGTCTACCTTTAC
>JAOZKP010000047.1:11894-13800 GCA_029935295.1 bacterium
AGCCTTTATTTTCTCAAACATAATAACTGTCTACCTTTACTGATGATTTTAAATTACAAGCCATCACATTTTTTCAGGAGCTGAAACCCCGAGCAGGGTCAGGCAGATTTTAAGAACCTGCTGAATTGTCACAAACAGAAGCAGGCGGTCACCCGAAACCTGGCCGTCTTCACTGATCACACGATTACGATTGTAATATGAGTGCAGCTGCGCCGCCAGATCATCCAGAAAATAGGTAACTCGATGCGGCTCCAACGTCCGCGCGGCACTCTCTAAAAGACCCGGCAGACTATCAAGTTTTTTGATCAGATCAAGTTCTTCCGATGAGGTCAGCGAATCTCCGTTGAAGCTGTCAACGTTGCCGGCAAACAGACCTTCATCAGCAATTTTACGCATAATACTGCAAATCCGGGCATGCGCATACTGGGCATAATAAACCGGATTTTCATTGTTTTTTGATTTCGCCAGTTCCAGGTCAAATTCGAGGTGACTATCTGAACGCCGGGTCAGAAAAAAGTAGCGGGCGGCATCCCGGCCGACCTCTCTGACAACCTCTTCGAGGGTCACAAATTCCCCCGCCCGGGTTGACATCGCCACCGGATCACCGCCGCGGGAAAGACTCACCAGTTGCACCAGAATCGCGGCAAAGCTCTCAGGTTTACCGCCAAGTGCTTCAATTGCAGCCGTTAACCGAGGGACATAGCCGTGGTGATCGGCCCCCCAGATATCAACTAAAAGATCATAGCCCCGGGTAAATTTTTCCCGATGATAAGCAATATCAGATGCAAAATAGGTTTTCACACCATTAGCTCTGACGACCACTCGATCCTTCTCATCACCAAAGCGGGAGGAGGCAAACCAGAACGCACCTTCGTCTTCGTAAATAACCCCTTTCGTCTTGAGATCAGCCAGAGCCGTATCGACCTGACCGGAAACAAAAAACTTTTTTTCACTGGTCCAGTGTTCGAACCCGACCCCGAAAAGGTCAAGGTCGTCACGAATACCCTTGAGAATAGAGGTGGACGCAAATTCAGTAAACAGTTCGAGGCCGAAATCATCATCTTCAGATATTTCCGGATCAACCAACTCGCGACCCTGTTCTGCAATCAGATCCCGCGCCAGATCACAAAGATATTTACCCTGGTAGTAACCATCAGGGATCTCACCCTGACGTTTTTCTAAGATCTCCAGATAACGCCAGCGCAGTGAACGCCCCAGAACCAGCATCTGGTTTCCGGCATCGTTAACATAATACTCACGATCAACGGCAAATCCTGTCCGCCGCAACAGACGGGCCAAAACATCACCAACTACTGCCCCGCGACCATGACCGATATGCAGAGGGCCAGTAGGATTAGCACTAACAAATTCGACCAGCACCCTTTTCCCAGCGCCGTAATCCAAACTTGCAAATTCAGCGCCGGTGGTATGAATTTCACGCAGTCGCTGATGCCAAAGCGAGAGCTGCAAAGTCATATTAATAAAACCGGGACCGGCAATTGTCACTTCAGCCAGCTCGGCTTGCTGTTCAAGTTCACTTTTAATCGCCTGACCGATGGCCCGCGGATTATCCTTCCAGCGGCCCGCCAGTTGCATTGCAATATTCGTAGAAAAATCACCAAAAGATTTTTCCCGCGGCAAAGTCACAGCAATCTCCGGCAGATCTGACTCTGCCAAACCCCGATCTGCAGCTACTTTTCCAACCGCAGTTTTTACAAATTCTTCAACTCTTTTCTTCATCAATATCTATAAATAAATACAAGTTCTAAACACAAAAATACCCTCGACGCTGAAGCAGAGGGCAACCATAAAACTGAATTCAGAGAATAGTAGTCAGTCGCTCTAAATTTGTCAAGCAAACATTAGTGCCTTACAGGTTATTTTCTGGTTTGAAAAACAAGAAAAT
>JAOZKP010000670.1 GCA_029935295.1 bacterium
AAAATGTTTAAGAGTTCAAACAATTCGCACACAGAATCATAGAAATACACATCAGGGAGAGAAGATATCCAAAAAACCTTGAGCTGTTAAACGTTACCTTTCTCAAATTGTCAGGATTGGGGTCATTGCTGGTACAAGGTGCGTCAGCACCCCAGCTTTGACCCCGTTTATGATAAATGACTGCCGGGTTTTAAAACCCGATACAGGAATTTAAACGGAACGAGGGCGAAGCGATGTTCGACACCATTTTTATAGCTTTATGGTGACACGCTGAAGTTGCAAAACTTTTTATTACATTTTCTGCATCCATTTCAGCCCGACTATCAGCATACAGCCAACCACAGACAAATCCAACCACCAGTTCCGGCGCCGTGACTCTTCAATAATTACCTCAAAAGTAAAGAAAAGAGCAATCATTTGCACCGCAACCATCCCCAAATTCACCCCTACTTCTGCTTGCGGAGCAATTACCGGCACAAGCAGAGCTGCTCCCAAAATAAGAAAATCAAGCGGGGTACTCTTATAACCAGAACGCCGAGTAAATTTCAGCAGTAATAGAGCCAAAAGTATCATAGTAATAAAAGCAACTCCGGAAAAAAGACTATAGTCTTGCCACCACACCTCAACTATAGCAAACCCTTCATTTACAGCCCGGTCATAAATGAGTATCGGCAAAGTCAGATAGATTGTCAGACGCAGTAAGATACTATGAAATTTGACCGGCTTGCGTTTTATCAGGCTCAGCAGCAACAGACCTCCCATAACCACAGCTGTCCCAGCCAGCCAGAAAGGTACCACATCTATCGGCACAATCACAATTAACAGTACCAGCACAAAATTCATCTGCAGCAACCGGAAAAGACCCTTCAACAAAAAAGTCAGTTTATCCAACTCAGCCAACCGCTTCTGCAGAAGATTGTACTCGCCCTTTTGCCGATGTTTAAGGTGCCACTCGAAATAGGCTGAAAGAAAGAAAAAGAGGCTTACTCCGGCCGCAAAAACCAGATATCCTCCGACTATCATCCAATCTGAACAGTAACGCATCCGATACGCGGTCAGAACCAAGGCCATCTGCAAAAAGTAGATACATATAACTGCTTCCGAATGAAGTAACCCCAGACGCATCAGTTTATGATGAAAATGGTTCTTATCGGCACTGAATGGTGAACGACCATGGTAAATCCGGGCCAGCATAACGGTTAATGTATCCAAAATCGGAAAGCCAAGAAAAA
>JAOZKP010000671.1 GCA_029935295.1 bacterium
CCTTAAGCGAGTAGACATAAACCGGCTCGCCAAAATAAGCGTAGGTATCAATATTATGCTGCCGTTTCGGGGTGGCGGTCAGTCCTAATTGCACCGCCGGCGAGAAATATTCCATAATCGCCCGCCAGTTGCTCTCATCATTAGCGCCGCCGCGATGACACTCATCAATGATAATGAAATCGAAGTAATCTGCCGGAAACAGTTGGTAATTGATAGTGGATAATTGAGAATTGATAGTTGATGTTGGATAATTTTCTCGGTTTTCTGCTGCCATATTGTAATGGTAAGTGTTGCTTTCGTTATCCTCTTTCAATTTTTTATTATCAACTGATGAACTGTCAACTGATGAGCTCATGAAGGTTTGAAAAATGGTGAAAAAGATACTGCCGTTTGTGGGTACCCGGCCCTTCTTTTTTATCTCATCCGGGACGATGCGTACCAGAGCATCCTCGGGAAAGGCACTGAAAGAGTTATATGCCTGGTCGGCCAAAATATTTCTATCGGCGAGAAAAAGTATCCGCGGCCGCCTTAATAATGGAGAATTGTTTTCTCCATTGTCCCTTACAGAAAGATTCCAGCGGCTCTGAAAAAGTTTCCAGGCTATCTGGAAGGCGATAAATGTTTTGCCGGTTCCGGTTGCGAGAGTTAAAAGAATTCGTTTTTTATTGTCAGCAATAGCATCAAGAGCCCGATTGACAGCTATCTCCTGATAAAAGCGGAGAGGTTTGGTGCCGCCTATATTCTCAAAGGGAACATTGTTGAAAATATCCCGCCACCGGTTCTGTTCTTCATGCACCATATCCCATAATTCATCAGGTGTCGGAAAGCTGGTTATCAAGCCCTCTTTTCCGGTTTTCATGCAAATCTGGTAGATCTCTCGGCCGTTGATTGCGTAGGTGAATCTAAGTTTCAGCTTCTCGGCATACTCCTTGGCCTGGGCCACGCCCTCACCAACCTCAAGTTCGCTCTTTTTAGCTTCAATAACGGTAAGTTTCACATTTTTATAAGAGAGAATGTAATCGGCAATCAGGGGCCGGCTTCTTCTGCCGACGGTCTGGATTTTACCGTCGGTTATATGAAACTCGCGGAATACTTTGGTCTCCGCAACTTCACCCCAGCCACACGCTTTCAGGGCCGGGTCAATTAATTCGGCTCTGGTCTCAGCTTCATTCATCTGATTTCTTCCGGTTTTCAAGCAATTTTTTTGTGAAGTTCTCAAGCTGTTGCAAAT
>JAOZKP010000002.1:0-10927 GCA_029935295.1 bacterium
GGGGCAACAGCCGACAAATCACGGTAAAATTTCTTTTTTATGTCAAGATTTTCAGGGACTGACTCACTGACGAGGTCAGCGTCTCTGGCTGCAACTGCCAGACTGGTTGTATAGTTTAATCGCGTCATGGTCTGATCTATATCCTGCTGCGAAGCCCCCCGGGTTGACATGAACAGCTCACCATATTGTTCATGATATTTCCTGCCAGCTTTAAGGCCTTCTTCAAAGGCATCGTAAACGGTGACATTGAAACCGCTGCAAGCTATCTGCCACGACACCTGCGAACCCAGTAACCCTGCACCTGCAACCATTACATTTTTAATAATCATCTTTATTCTCCTCTTGTTGAATTATTATGGTTAAATTAAGATAACCCACGAATACTTATTAGTACACAATCATAACTGCGGAACCAGAACAACTTTTCACAGACAGGCTCTCTGTTTATAATGTTCGATTGAGTTCTGCTAGATTTTCAAAAACAGTTCAATCTCATACAAAATCTATGCCGTATTTAAAAGTTGCATATTTACAGTAGGTTGAGAAAAACTGGTTGCATGTAGCTGTCAAATATGATAGATCTGGCGGTCAGTATTGATAGCCCGTCATATTTAATGGGGGGCTTGTTTTTTAGGGAGAAAATATGGATGCACTGACAAAAGGGCACATAGAAGAGTTCACCATTAAGATTGTTGCCAGCAGAGATGTTGAAAATATTTTGCAGGAGACCTTTGTTTTTTTGAAAAGATATTTTCCGCTTGATTTTATCAATATCCCGATCTGCGACCCTAAAACCGGAGTCCTGGATTATAAGGTGTTTATCACGGATGACGGGGTTATGTTTGTTGATGAGAAAGTAAAACTATCTGTGCTTGGGCAAAAAGAGGTTGAAAGTTTTTCAGAAGAGAACATCATTTCAATTGCAAATACCGCCAGAAATCCTTTGACCATTGACATAGTCGACCATTTTGGTATCAAGGGGATAAAGTCAACCATGGTTGTAACGGCCGAAATGACCTCGTCACGATATGGTTTCCTGGGGTTGGTTGCGGCTGGCGAGAATCGCTATACGGAAAAACATTTTAAATTTATGGAAAGCCTCTTCGAGCCACTCTCCGGGATCATAAGGCAGGTGTTAACTTTGTTGGCGATTGCCGGTGAAAAAGAGCGTTTGATCGTTGAAAACCTGGAACTCAAAAAAAGGCTGAGCCATCGTATTATAGGGCTGGGTTCCGGGCTTAAGGTGACCATGTTACAGCTTGAACGGGTTGCACCCCTTGATATTTCAGTGCTCTTAACGGGTGAGACCGGTGTGGGCAAGGAGGTTTTTGCTAATTTAATCCATCAGCAATCGGCCAGAAGTTCTGGGCCGCTCATCAGCTTTAACTGTGGCGCAATCCCGGAAAGTTTGCTGGAGAGCGAATTGTTTGGCTATGAAAAAGGGGCTTTTACTGGGGCAACCAGTATGCGGCGCGGCTATTTTGAACAGGCCGATGGCGGCACCGTTTTCATGGATGAAGTCGGAGAACTTTCGCTGAGTGCCCAGGTTAAATTATTACGCATCCTGCAACATATGGAATTTCAACGTGTCGGCGGGAGCCGCACTATATCCTTAGATGTTCGGGTCGTTTGCGCAACTAACCGCAATCTTGAAAAGATGGTTGATAAGCAACAGTTTCGGAAGGATCTATGGTACCGTCTCAATGTTTTTCCCATACGAATTCCACCGCTCAGGGATAGAAGTGAAGATATTCCCGAACTTGCAAGATACTTTGCCAAAAAACAGGCGGTTGAGATGAACCTTGCAGGACAACCCGTTTTCGCTGCAGAAGCTATGACTAACCTCTTGGCCTACAGTTGGCCAGGAAATATTCGCGAGCTTCAGAACATTATTGAGCGGGCCTTGATCATCAATCAGGGCGAGCCGCTCTCATTCTCTAATCTGACTGCTAATATCTCCCGGCTTCCCACAGGAAAACAATGTTCCCAACCAGAAAAACTCTTGACTATGGATATAATGATCACCCAACATATCCAAAAAAGTTTAATGTTGTCAGGGGGACGGATTGAGGGAGATGGAGGTGCCGCCGAACTATTAGGCATGAACCCATCAACCTTAAGAGGAAAAATGCGGAAGTTCGGTATATAGATAAACCTCCTTCAATTGTTGTAAGTTTTTTTGTCCGAATGATATAGCAGCTATCCTGGTGAAGTACGCCCTTATAGCCTGGTGGCACCAAGAGGTACTTGTCACCCCGGCCCATCCCTAATCCAGTAAAACCCACATCTGTTACATGGCGTAAATGGGCATCATCAATCAGCCTGAGTACGCCACTCGGTGACTCCAAAACCACAGTCCCCTCCCTAATGTCAAAGAAAATTGTGGCAAAATATTGAACAATGTATCTGTTTTTCAGGCTTTTAAAAGATTCCGACAGATCTCTGGTTTCGTCGTGTCGGATGCTATCTGCCATCAAGCCGGTGACGCTATGTTGACAATGCTATGTTGATATGGTGACAGTGCCTTAATTGTAGATTGGCTTACATTTGTATATATCTTTAAAAATCAATATGTTGCACTGTATTATCTTTTTGGCATGAGCATTGCAAAACGTTAGGATATGATAATGATTTGCAATTAATCACCTGAGAAGCGAACAAAATAGTTTATGCTCTTACGTTTAAGCTGGGGTATCGTCATTCACTCGCAGTTAAAAGGCGCCCAAACACTAAAGACGCCATAAATTTTTTAGAATCTAAATAGAGAGGAACTTAGACAATGGGACAAGGACAAGACAGACCTTATTGGAATATGGATATTGAACCCTTGCTGAATACTCCGGAGATGGAGAAAATTCAGCTTGAGAAATTAAAAAAAATGTTGGGCCGTCTCAAGGCTAAGGCTCCTTTTTACTCCAAAATGATCAAAGAGAGTAAGTGTGATCCGGATTCACTAAAGAGCATGGATGAATTTAAAGACAAGATCAGTTTGTTCAATAAGGAGTCCTTGCGGGAGTTGGTCGAGGGTTTCGACGGCGATTTTATCAAGGCCTTAGATCAAATTATGCCAATCTCGGTTGATGAGCTTGACTATATTGCGACAACCACCGGGACAACAGGCATACCGACACCGTACCCTATGACTAATGGTGACATCAATAATATGTGGGGTGAAGTCATGACCCGGGGTTCCTGGCGTGCGGGCATACGTTCCAGTGATCGCATGCTCTATTGTTTTGCGTTGTCGATGGTTATTGCCGGAGTGCCTTCGATGATGGCTATGCAGAAGATTGGCGCGACTATGATTCCGGTTGGTGCCGAAGCTAAAAGTGAACGCATCCTGATGATGCAAAAACTGTTTAAAGGTAATGTTTATATGGGTACACCATCTCTGGCTGAATATATGATTGAACAGGCCCCAAAATATTTGGACAAAAAGGTGAATGAGCTGGGATTTAAAGCCTTAATCTGCGGCGGCGAAGGCGGGGCCGGGATACCGGAGGTTAAAGCCAAGCTAGAAAAAGCCTACGGAGCTCGAATTTTTGACGTCGGAGCAGGTTTTGGATTCTCCTGTGATCATGATGAATATCAGGGTATGCATTCGATAGCCGATGATCTGGTCTATTACGAGTTGGTAGACCCGGTAACCAAAGAACCTATTCCGATGGAGAATGGAGCCAAGGGTGAAGCCGTATTTACCTCCCTTGAGGGTGATGGGTGGATTATGCTGCGTCAGAGTATGGGGGATATCCATCAAGTGTTTACTGACCCTTGTCCCTGCGGTCGTTCCGGTTTTCGTTATAAAGTGGTCGGTCGTTCTGATGATATGTTGAAAGTGAAAGGCGTCATGGTCTATCCCAGTCATATCAAGGGGGTGGTTAATGACTTTTTACCTCGGGTTACGGGTGAAATGCGGATTATTCTTGACGAGAAACCGCCCCGGGTGGTGCCGCCGCTTAAACTCCGGGTTGAGTATGCTCAAGGCCTGTCCGGCGAGGAGCTCAAAATTTTGGAAAGAGATCTTGGTGAAGCCATGTCCAGGCGCCTGAAAATTAACCCTGAAATTTTTTGGGTTGAGGCCGGCAGTCTGGAGCGAAGCCATTATAAAGGTCAGACTTTTGAAAAAACATATGAATGACGATCGATAGGTATTTGGTTATATATCTTGTAACAATTTAAGGTGGAGGTGTTAAAGGATGAGAATCAAGGTAAGTGGGTGGCTGTTTTTGGCGGTAATATCAATACTAGTTTTTACCGTGCCGAACAATGCCAGAGCTCTAGGGTTTGACTTTGGAAAAGATGTTACATTAGATGTGGATGTAACTCTCACCTATGGTGCGGCCTGGCGAACTGCAGATCAACACCGGGATGCACTGGCCAATATAAACGGTGACGATGGGAACCGTAATTTCGATAAGTGGGACATGGTCAACAATCGTTGGTCAGCAATCGCGGATATCGATTTGCGCAAAGGTGATTACGGTTTTTTCATGAGGCCGAAGGCTTTTTTTGATTTTGCTTATGACGGCAGCAATGCCAACGATTCACCGGGAACCAACAATAACTCGTATCAAAATGGCGGCGATACCGATTACGATGAGTTCCATGAGGACACCCAAAGTGCCCACCGGGATGATGCTGAAATTCTGGATTTCTTTATCTACGGAAGCCATACATTCGGTAAGACGGATACAATGGTTCGCATTGGTCGGCAGGCGGTCAACTGGGGCGAAAGTCTTTTTATCCTGCAGGGCATTAACGGGGCGACTGCATACCTTGACACGACCATGGCCAATGTCCCTGGCGTTGAGGTTAGAGAGCTACTCATGCCCAGCGAACAGGTCTATTTTGAGGTAACCCATTCCAATTTCACTCTGGCCGCTTACTATCAGTGGAAATGGGACAAAAACCTCCTTGATGAAACCGGGTCATTTTTCAGCAATACTGACCAGCTTGATTCAGCCGGCGAGCGGATTCTAATGCAAGTGGCGCCTGGAATCAATTCTACGATTGATCGTATTGGTGATGATGATGCCAGTAATTCAGGCCAGTGGGGGGTCGCCCTTCGTTATGTTGCTGATTCTCTTAATGGTACAGAGTTTGGTCTCTACTTTGTCAACTACCATGAAAAAATGCCGATTTTAAGAGAAAATCTTGGGTTCGGCGGCACGCCTTCCCCGACGATGACGGCAGTGGGCGGCTCCTGGGCCAACCTTCCGGTCGCTCCAGGGGTAACCTTAGGAGATGTCGATCCCGCAACCGCAGGGCTACTTAATGCGGTTGACATGTCCTCTTATTATTGCGAATATGTTGAGGATGTCAAGTTGATCGGAGCTAGTGCCAGCGGCCTTGTCGGCGACACTAATATCGCTGGTGAAGTAAGTTACCGTTACGATATGCCAATCCCATTTGCAGCCCCCGGCACCCTGCTGGGCCTTGCTTACGAAAATGAGGATTATATTCAGGCACAAATGTCCACGATCACCGTGTTTCCCGCAAGTTTTATCTACGATGGCATGACAATTACTACAGAAATTGGGCTTTTGCATGTTTTTGATAGTCAAGACTTGCCGGAGGGTTACGACCATACATCTTGTGGTGGTGTCTTCAAATTCGATTTTGACTATTTCCAGATTGCCCAGGATCTTGATTTGAAAGTCCCATTGACGATTAAAATAAACCCGTCAGGGACTGCGCCCATTTTGGGAACCTTCGACGAAGATAGTGATTCCGTGACCCTCGGTTTAGATTTTACCTATAAAGCGATTTACAAGGTCTCTATCGGCTATACCAATTTTTTGCATAATCCGAAGCACAATAAGAAAGCCGACCGTGATTTTCTTGCACTTAATTTAAAATACACCTTTTAATTTTAAAATTATAAGTTTTATTGGAGGATTAGTTTATGTTGAAACATGGAAGATTGCGAATCTTTGCACTGTTAACGATCCTGAGCCTGTTTATGGTTTCTGGGGTATTTGCCAAAGTCACCTCTGAAGAGGCGGCGCAACTGGGTAAGAGTTTAACTCCTCTGGGTGGTGAAATGGCGGGTAATGCCGATGGTACTATCCCGGCCTGGGATGGAGGGATTACCGGTATTCCTGAGGGTATCACTTTTAAACCTGGAGATTTTCATCCCGATCCATTTACGGCTGACAAAGTTTTATATAAAGTCACAGCCCAGAACATGGATCAGTACAAGGATAAATTAACCAAGTTAAATAAAGAGTTGTTAAAAAAGTTTCCCGAAACCTATTATCTTAACATCTATCAGACTCGCAGGACAGCCGCCGCGCCGGAATGGGTTTACAAGAGAACCAAACGCAATGCTACGGTCATGGAGATGACTGAAGATAAGTTGGGAGTGGTTAATCATGGGCTTACCGGTGGGATCCCATTTCCGATTCCCAAATCCGGCGAAGAGGCTATTTATAATCACCTGTTGCGGTGGCGTGGAATTGGCCGGTCTGGTGACTATAAGCGGGCCAATATATTCCCCAATGGCACTTTAAGTCGTAGTGGTGGCGGGAAAGTATCTGAGAAGTACACCTGGAACATTGAAGACCTTGATTCTGCCAACTGGAATGGGGTTTATTACAATATTTTAGTCGAGTATGAACTCCCGGCCCGGCGTAAAGGTGAATTTATTTTACTTCGTGACTATATAAATGCATCGGAACAAAGTCGTATGGCCTGGCAGTATCTCCCCGGTCAACGTCGGGTCCGGCGCGCACCAACAGTCGGCAATGACACTCCGCATCCCGGTTCCAGCGGTTTGGAGACCTATGACGATACTTTTACCTTTTTGGGTCAGATCGATCGTTTTGACTGGAAAATTGTGGGTAAAAAAGAGATATTTATTCCTTACAACTGCTACCAAAATGATCTGGTTCCTGAAATGGACTTATTAACCCCTAATCATCCTTCACCTGAGGTTTTACGTTATGAACTACATCGGGTTTGGGTGGTTGAATCAACCCTTAAGGAAGGTAAACGTCATGTTTATGGTCGCCGAACTTTTTACCTTGATGAGGATACCTGGGTTGCGGTTGCCTCAGACATATATGATATTCGAGGCAATTTTTATCGCGGGCATATTGCGCCCATGAAAAACAAGTATAACTTGCCGGCCTGCTCGCAGATTTCGGAGTTTTCTTTTGATTTCACCAGATCCGATTATGCAGTAAACGCAAATGTCAACGGTTTGGAGAGAAATGTTCGTAACGATATTTTTGTTGAAGATAGCGTTTTCACTCCGCAGAATCTGCGGCGTATTGGCCGTCGTTAACTTTTAACTAAAGTCACGACTGCCCCTAACCAAGGCAGACGTGACTTGTTTTACCTACGGGGCTGCCTTGAAAAATTTTACTTTTTCAAGGCAGCCTGTAAGCAAAGGAACTAAGCTTTGAAATATATGGTTTTAATAGGTCACAGGTTTCTCTGGGGTTGTCTCTTTCTAACCTTGGCTTTGGTTATGGGGTCAGCGAAGATGGTTTACGCCGGTGACCTGCTTGAGCAGTCAGCATTGTCAATTAATAATCCATCAAAGGCGGTTCTGATTGATGTTACCCTCGCGGGTAAACGCCTGGTCGCCGTCGGAGAACGTGGTGTAATTATCTATTCTGATGATAATGGCCGCAATTGGACTCAAGCTCAGGTTCCGGTACGTGTAACCTTGACGGCGGTAACTTTCCCGAATCCCGATAATGGTTGGGCCGTTGGCCATGATAGTGTCGTTTTGCGCAGTACTGATCGGGGTGAGTCTTGGCAAAAGGTGATGGATGGTTGTAAAATTAACCTGATGATGGTTGCGGCGATGAAAGTTATTATCCAAGAAAAACGTCAGCAGTTTGAATTGGCCGATGCCAGTAAAAAGTTGGAACTCCAATATGTTGTGGAGGATGCCGAGTTCAATCTCAAAGGCTTTATCCAGACTGAGAGTGAAGGGCCGACCAAGCCCTTATTGGATGTCATGTTTTTTAACTCGCAGGATGGTCTAATTATTGGTGCTTTCGGGATTATTTTGTCGACCCATGACGGTGGTCGTTCCTGGAGTGCGTTGCTTGATCGGATTGAGAATCAAAACGGCTACCATTTCTATGCTTTGGCTCGCACTCGGGGTGCCCTTTTTCTGTTCGGTGAGGCTGGCATGATGTTTCGCTCGCATGATAATGGAGAGCATTGGCAAACCCTTGAAATGGTCTATGAAGGTTCATTTTTCGGGGCATTTGGTGACCTTGAGGGCGACTGTGTGGTTGCTTGCGGTCTGCGGGGTAATATGGTGAGCTCATGTGATGAGGGTCAGACCTGGCAACATCAGCAAATTGGGCCGCAGGCGTCGCTCAATGCCGGGGTTTTTCTTGATGGCAGGCAATATCTTTTAGCCGGGATGCCGACTGCGGTTTTTGTCGGGAGTGTAACGGAAAAAGGAGCATGTTCTGTCTCGACTAAATTCCCCGGGTGTATGGGGGGCGTGATCAGCGGTGATCAACATTTAGTAATGGTTGGCTTGGGCGGTGTTCTGAGACAGGATCTGAAAAGTATTAAAGTTGAAGAGGTAAATTGATGTCTCATTCTCACCATGGAACTAAAATCGCGAGCGATCAAAAAGCCTCAGGTTTTGAACGTTTTATCTTTAAGCACCGAGCTGTACTCCTATGTTGTTTGGCGGTTGTAACAATTTTTCTGGGGTATCAGGCATCACAGCTCAGACTGGAAGCCAGTTTTGAGAAAATGATTCCTACCTATCACCCTTACCTGCAAAACTATCTTGAACATAAAGACGACCTTAAGGGTTTGGGCAATGTCATCAGGGTCTCGGTTGAGAATACTAAAGGTGATATTTTCGATGCCGAATACCTTGATACGCTGCAGAAAATTACCGACGAACTCATCTTTATTCCGGGAGTTGATCGGGCCGGGGTCAAGTCTTTGTGGATGCCGTTGGTGCGTTGGAGAGAGGTTACCGAAGAGGGCTTTGCTGGCGGGCCGGTAATTCCGGATACTTATGACGGTTCAGTTGCAAGCATTGAACTGTTGCGGCGTAATGTTGCGAGATCGGGAGAGATCGGCAAACTGGTTGCTAACAACTTAAAATCTTCTATGGTTATCGTACCCTTACTTGATATAAATGCGGAAACTGGAGAACCCCTGGATTACTGGAATGTTTCCCTGCAGTTGGAAGAGTTGGTGCGTGATAAATACCAGAGTGACGGCATTAAAATCCACATTGTCGGGTTTGCTAAGCTGGTGGGTGATCTCATGCAGGGGGCAACTTCTATGGGGCTCTTTTTCGGGATTACCGTACTGATGTCGATGCTGTTGCTTTATTGGTATACCCGATGTATCCGGGCGACCTTGATGCCGTTGGGCTGCGCCCTGATTGCGGTGATTTGGCAGGCTGGAGTTTTGCATCTCTTTGGTTTCGGACTTGATCCTTACTCTATGTTGGTCCCGTTTCTGGTTTTTGCCATCGGTATCAGTCATGGGGTGCAGATGATCAATGGCATCAAGCACCAGACCATGAGTGGCTATAGCAAAATTGATGCGACCAGAATGGCGTTCAGGATTCTTTCGATTTCGGCACTATGTGCTCTGGTTACTGATGGGGTTGGTTTTGCGACCCTGTATGTTATCCGTATCGGTGTTCTTCAAGATATGGCTATTGGCTCCCTGGTGCGTTTTCCGGTGTTGATCGTCTCAATGATTATCTGTCTGCCTTTGTTGATGTCATATGTTGGGGTCAGCAAACGCAGCATCGAACTCCTGCGCGATGAGGAGGAGGGACATAAGCATCCCCTCTGGTCCTCCATATCGCGACTCGCTACCCGTCGTGGTGCCATCGTAGTTCTAGTTGTTGTCTCTATTTTTGCCGGTTGGGGGATCTATTATCGCCAGAATTTACAGATTGGTGATCTTGACCGTGGTGCACCTGAGTTGCGGGCCGATTCGCGCTATAATCAGGATAATGAGAACATTGTGCAAAACTACTCAACTACCAGTGATCTCTTTGTCATCATGTTGGAGACTCCAGAAGAGGGTAACAGTGATTATTCGATCCTGGTTGATACCGACAATCTCCAGGCTGAATTGTCTCTTTTGGAAGGGGTTCAATCTACAGTCTCATTGATTGATTATATGAAATTATTTAATGCTGGGTACAACGAGGGTAACTTTAAGTGGTGGGCTCTGCCCCGGAGCCAGACAACCCTTGACGGTTTAACAATTAAACTGCCGCTGGATATTGCTAATCAGAGCGGCACAATCTCTCCGATCTATGTCTATCTTAATGACCATAAGGCCAAAACCTTAACCAGTGTGGTTGATACGGTTGAAAAGTTTGTCGCTGAAAACAAGAATGACAAAGGCCAGTTCCTGATGGCGGCCGGGCCGGCTGGAATTGAGGCGGCAACCAACATCGAGATTGAAAAAGCCCAGACCTTAATGTTGATGTTGGTCTATGCCGTTGTTACTTTTCTGGTTTTTCTTACTTTTCGAAGTTGGCGTGCCACTCTTTGTATTATTATTCCGCTGGCTCTAACCTCTCTTCTTTGCGAGGTATTGATGCCGCTCTTGGGCATCGGGGTTAAGGTTGCGACTCTGCCGGTGATCTCGGTCGGGGTCGGTATCGGGGTTGATTATGGCGTCTATATCTATAACCGTTTGACCGGTTTTCTAAATGATGGAATGGGGTTGGTCGAGGCCTACTATAACACTTTGAGAACTACGGGTAAGGCCGTGGCTTTTACCGGCATCACCTTGGCACTTGGCGTTTTCACCTGGTCTTTTTCGCCGATCAAGTTTCAGGCTGATATGGGCCTTTTGTTAACCTTCATGTTTCTCTGGAATATGATTGGAGCATTAATTTTACTGCCGGCTTTGGGCTCTTTCCTGATCAAGGTAAAACCACATAAGGTGCGTTAAAAAA
>JAOZKP010000002.1:11027-36806 GCA_029935295.1 bacterium
AATTTATCAGGTTGCGCCGCTGCTCAGCCCGGCCCGGTGAGATTGAATTGGTGAAATTGAAAAATAGATAAAGGAAAAAACAAAGATGAAAGCAAAGCAACTCATAACAATTGCAGCCCTACTGGTACTATTCGCATTTGGTGTAAGCCAATGTTTTGGCCATGATCGAGCTGGCACCGACGACATCGACTATCAGATAATGGTTCAACGAGCTACACAAACGGCCATTTGGGCTATGCCTGGAGTAACTCTTGTTGATTTTGTAAAAGCAACAAAACGCGATTTAGGTGGTAAGCAGAACGACGTTGTTTACGTAACTAAACCATTTGATTCTAAATATGGTTTTTTAACAGCTAATGATGTGACAGCTTATTGTTGGGGTAATATTAGTACTGCTAAAGGTCCGGTTGTAATTGAAGTGCCAGCAGCCACAGATAAGGTCAGTTATTTTGGCTCAATTGTGAACGCATGGCAGCAACCTCTTGAGGATATTGGGCCTGCAGGTGTTGATAAAGGCAAAGGAGGAAAATATTTAATTCTCACGGCAGATTATAAAGGTGATATCCCAAAAGGCTATATCCCTGTTAAGTCAGACACGACTGAGTTAGGCTTTGCTTTTCGACCCAGATTATACAACGGCGCTACTGATCTGGATGCTGCAGAGTATGCACATACCATAAAAATCTATTACCTCTCGGAAGCTGAAAATCCTCCTGCAACAACATTCTTAGATGCGACACATAAGTTTTATAGCAGCTTGCCAGTCTATAATCATATTTACTTTGAAGATATGAATCAGCTCGTTCAAAATAACCCGGTTCGTCGACAAGATAAGGCGATGATTGCCTTGCTTAAAGATCTTGGCATTGAAAAAGGGAAGCCTTTTAAGCCCAGTGATAGCCAAAAAAGTGCGATGAAGGAAGGTTTAAAATTGGCCTGGGCAAAAATGCAAAAAGATTTTACTACCGAAGGTAGAATATTGAAGCCACTTTGGAAAGGTAAGAACCAATGGATGTTTTGGAATTTTGCAAAAGGACAAGCACAGCTGGGCTTCCCTTTTGAAAGTGATGAGATGTTGTTAATTGAAGAACGTGCAAATGCTTATTTCTACGTGACGTATTTACCTAAATATTTAGGTGGAGGTACGTTCTATTTGACGGGTATCAGAGACAGTCAGGGTGAATTGTTTAATGGAAAAGATACATACAAACTAAATGTTCCAAAGGACACTCCTGCGAAAGATTTTTGGTCGGTGATAGTGTACAGCATGGAGTCCAAAGGCTTTGTGCAAAATGCTCTACGGGTTGGATTATCCTCTCGCAATACAGATACCATGCAAGTTAACGCTGATGGTTCCTATGATGTTTACTTTTCCCCTAAAGCACCGGAAGGAAAGGAAAGTAACTGGATCCCAACGGGTGAGGAATTTTTTCTGCTGTTCCGCCTCTACGGGCCGGAGAGTAAGGACTTCTTTAAGACTTGGTCATTGGGCGATGTTGAGAAAGTTAAATAGTTTCTAACAGCAATAAGGAAGAGATCAACGAGACCATTCAGAGAGAACCTGTTGAAGCGGGTGACCCGGAGCTTCTGGGCCACCTGACATCGATACCCAGGTGAACCGGTGACACCACAAAAGACTGAAGCGCTATAGATTTATTGACCAACGGGATTTACTCCTTTCCCCGGGGTCAAAAAAAAAGAACGGTGAGCCTGGTGCTAACCGTTCTTTTTTTTGACCCGTAAATCTTTGCTGCTAAATCGGACTATGTGTTGGTTTGTGACATTGAGAGCACATGCATTTTGGACATGCCTCCGTCGATGAGAAGTTGAGTGCCCGTGATATAACTGGCTTGGTCTGATGATAAAAAGAGCACTCCATCTGCGATGTCATCCGGAGTTCCCAAACGAGGAACCGGACACGAGGTTTCAACTACTTTTTTAAACTCATCACTTGCATCCTTGCCATAAGTATTGTTGAGTATGAGGGTGTCGATTACTCCCGGAAGTATCACGTTGTGGCGGATTCCTGGTACCGTGATTACACAATCTTCGGTGAATTTAACCAGGGCTTCCTTGGCCATGCCGTAGGGACAGTAGCCCGGCAGTTGCAGGATGGCGGATGCGGAAGAGATGTTGACTACGACACCGTTATTTGCTGCCCGCAGAAGGGGGGCAGCATATTTAACGAAAAATACGGGGCCTTTGAGAAGGAGGTTCATCTGAAAATCGTAGACATCTTCAGTAATTGTTTCAGGGTTGTTGAGAGTCGCCGCCCCGGCATTGTTGACCAGCACATCGAGTCGGCCAAAATCTGTTTCTATGAACCGAACTAGTTCCTCAATAGCTTTAGGGTCGGAGGCATCACTGATTTTCGGGATGTATTTTTCTCCAAGAAGTTTCTGTGACTGCTCCAGAGCATCACCATTGATATCGCTGGCGATAACGGTTGCACCACCGGAGATAGCCTGTTTTGCGATCGCCAAACCAATGCCGTTGGCGGCGCCGGTTACCAGAAAGACTTTGTTGTTATGCATGTCATTTTTCTCCTTTTATCTTCGCTTGAGTGTTGTTGTAAGGGCTTGAATACTTCTGTATTTTCAGATAACTTTCTGGATACGTTCAAGGATATGAATTCCGATCGCCGCTTCCTCAAAGCCAAGGTTGCCACCACCATTTTCGGTCAGGCCCAGGCGGCAATTTTCCACCTGTCTGGAACTCGCTTCATGGCGGAGCTGAGTGACGATCTCATGAATTTGGCTCAAACCTGAGGCCCCAATCGGATGCCCCCGAGATTCAAGACCGCCGGACGGGTTGACGGGCAGTTTCCCTCCCAGGGTTGTAGCTCCTGACTCTGCAAACACCCCACCCTCACCGAAGGGACAGAAGCCCAAGGCTTCAGTCTGATGAAGTTCTCCGTAGGCTGTGGCATCATGTACTTCAGCAAGGTTAATGTCTTTGGGGCCGACTCCGGCCATATCATAAGCTTTTTTAGAGGCTCGGCAGGAGATATCTTTTCTGTCCTCGGAGATCTTTCGTCTCGTGCCGGAGCCGAGCACGGATGCCAAGACCTTCACAGGCCGTGCAGCATCCAGGCGTTTTAAAAATGAACCGGAGCAAAGGATGGCCGCAGCACTACCATCTCCCACCGGGGCGCACATAGGTACTGTCAATGGCCAGTTAACCGACCGTCCCGCCAGGATTTCGTCAATACTCATTTTCTTCTGAAATTGAGCATTGGGATTCATAGAACTGTGAAAATGGTTTTTGGAGGCGATCACAGCCAGTTGATGCCTGGTGGAACCATATGTAGCCATGTGATAGCGTGACATCCCTGCGTAGACATCCATAAAAGCGCTGCGGTTTTCTCCCGCCCCCCCCGGATTTGAGTCTCCTTCCGGAATTTCAAGGGGTAAGTTCATGTAGGCATCACGCCAAGCGGCAAAATGGGCATCCAGAGTTTCAACATCCAAACCGGTCAAAAAAGAACCAAATGTTTTCACTCGGTCTTCGGAATAGAGTTTGTCTGCCCCTACTGCCAGAGTGCAGTCATACAAACCTCCGGCAACACCATACCAGGCATTATGGAAGGCAGTGGCTCCACTGGCACAGGCATTTTCGACGTTGGTGATCGGTATCCCCTCGATCCCAAGCGGTTGCAATGCAACCTGCCCCCGGATACAATCCTGCCCTGAAAAATAGCCCCACATAGAGTTGGAAAAACTAGCTGACTGGATATCCTTAATTGATAAACCGGCATCAGATAGAGTCAATTTGACAGCCTCAGCAACAAGATCCTTTATACCAAGATCAAGGTATTTGCCAAACCTGGTCATACCAATACCAATTACATATACATCTTTCATGATTAATCTTCTACCTCCCTTTACTCCACAATGCTGCGCCCGAAAATAGTCCGCGAAAGTATCATTTTCTGGATCTCATTTGTTCCTTCATAAATTTCTGCAATTTTAAAATCACGAAAAATCTGTTCGACTTTATAGTGTGATTTATCATGTGCAAGTTCTCTCATGAAACCATAACCTCCGAAGATCTGGACGGCATCACGAGCCATATTCCCGGCCAGTTCCGTGGCATAAAACTTAGCACCAGCTGCCTCCGGTTCCGGGAATTCAATTCCCTGATCCATACGAAAAGCTGCTTTAAGGTATAAATTCCTTGCATGTTCTATCTCTATAGCTCTTTCGGCCATTTTGAATTGCCAATACTGAAATTGACCAATCTTTTTGCCGAAGGCAGTTCTCTCCTTCATGTAGGCTATAGACTCATCAAATGCTGCCTGGGCCATGCCTACACCAGTTGCGGCAATACCTACACGCCCATAAGTTAAGGTTCCTAGAGCCACATGCAGACCTTTACCAATCTCTCCAATTACATTTCTCTCCGGCACTTCTACATTTTCAAAATAGATATCACTGGTCAGTTGTCCTTTATTTCCCATCTTGCAGTCAGGTTCACCAACTCGGCATCCCTTAGAATCAAGATCGATGACCAGCATTGTTAATCGGCCATCGATGTTGACCAGGGCAGTCACGAAATCTGCAATACAAGCATTGGTAATAAAACGTTTTTGCCCACTAACAATAAACTTATCTCCTTTAATTTCTGCTTTAGTTTGAACCGAGTCGGAACTTAAATCAGAACTGGCCAAGGGTTCTGTTGAAGCAAAACAACCAACTTTTTCAGCGATAGTCATTGGTTTTAAATAATTTTCTCTTATGTAATCAGAACCATATTCAAGGGCGTGACCTGCAAGAATGCAGTGCACGTCGTAGACGGCAGCAATGCTGTTGGAAGCATAGGCAAGTTCTTCAACTGTGACTACCGTAGCGCAACAAGGATATTTTAGATCCAAGCCGCCACATTGTGACGGGTAGGGAATCTTAAAAAAATCTTCCTCCGCTAAAGCATTAAAGACATCCCTGGGAAAGCTTTCCCGGCTCTCATCAGTCGTGCCAATTTCATAGGCTCTGGGGGCTACAACTCGATCACTGAATTCCCGTGCTTTAGCTCGAATCTCAATAGCCTCTTGAGGTAGAAGCAGATCGTGGTAAAGTCTATCTTGCATCCTTATAACTGATCCATTCATTATCATTCTCCTTTATTTATCATTGATGAATTTGTAAAAAGTTTAGCGTTTAGTGTAATCGCACACACCCTTACCGGTCTTTCTTCCGTAGCGCCCTGCTCTAACAACCTCAACTACCAGATCGACATTACTTGCTGCCACTTTAAGGTCAAGGGTAGGATTTATTCTTCCCAGAATTGAATCCATATCATCCTGAGTTATCTTTTTCTTTTCCACGCTGCGGCCGAGATTCTTTTTGATATTACTCATTCCACCGTCAACGAATCGTTGCTCAATATCCCTGATGGCCACTTCGTAGCCGGCCTGGGCACAGATAATTATGATGAATTCATCTATATTTAATATTGCAATGCTCGTACCAAGAGATTTACGCAGCATAACATATTGTAAATTAAAGATATTTTCAATGTACTCCGCAGGCAAGTATCGCCGTTGCTATTATATTGGCAGTTGAATGCCAATATAATAGCAACTCCTATTGCTTTCGATTAATGAGCACCTGAGGCATGGGGAAAGGGCTGGAATATTGTAATACAGGGATGGAGCCCAAACTTAACGAAGAGCTCGAAAGAGGGACATTTCCGGAAAGTCTACTAGGGAGAATCCCGGACACTCAAACTATCAACGTAATCCGAGTTTTTTCATTCGCGCCACCAATGTGGTCCTTTTTAAACCCAGAATTTCACTGCCCCCCCCCGGCCCACTGAGTTTGCCGCCAGTTCTGTCAAGTACATATTCAATATACTCCCGCTGAAGTTCATCCATTGTCGGCAGGCCAACAAATGGGTGGTTGTCATTTTCAAGAGATCTCAATGGCAGATCAACATCCAGCTGTTCTCCCGAGGAGAGCAGTACAGCTCTCTCTACGATATTTTCAAGCTCTCTAACATTACCCGGCCAATCGTAATGCTCCAACAATTTTTCGGTTTCCGGATCCATGCTTAGATTGGGACGGTGGTGTCTCTTGGTGAACAACTTGAGAAAATATCTCGCTAACAACGCAACATCACCATAACGATCCCGCAATGGGGGCACCTGCAAAGGAACCACGTTCAGCCGGTAATAGAGATCTTCCCGGAATCGACCGGCGGATACTTCTTCGGCCAGATTGCGGTTCGTAGCCGCAATCAATCGAAAACTGGAGCGCATTGGCCGAACACCGCCCAGCCTCATGAAACTATGCTCCTGAATGACGCGTAAAAGTTTAACCTGGATAGATTTCGGCAGTTCTCCAATTTCGTCGATAAAAAGGGTTCCCTGGTCAGCCAATTCAAGTCGGCCAATTTTTTGACGATCCGCTCCGGTAAATGCCCCTTTTTCATTTCCGAACAGTTCACTCTCAATTAATCCTTCCGGGATTGTGGTGGCATCCACAATGATATACGCCTTATCGCGACGGGGACTCATAGAGTGCACTTGGCTTGCTATCATCTCTTTGCCGACGCCGGTTTCTCCTGAAATTAAGATTGTCGAATCAGATTGGGCGGCTTTGCCCAGCCTTACCATCAACTCTTTCATAGCTCGGCTTTTATGTATAATAGAGTTGTCAGTAACAGATTCTTCATGAAGTGCTTTCTTAATAATTAAATCATTGCGTTCTTCTCTGATTTGAAAAAATTCCATTATTCTTTCTATCTGGCGACTAATATGGCTCATCATTTTAGCCAATATTTCGGTATCCAGGAAATCAAAACAGTCCTCAAGATATGAATTGTCATGATAGAGAACAGCTTCAACCTTGCCTCGATTTTTTATCGGCAAACATAAAATTGCCTTAATGGATCTGGCAGAGTGAGTTGAACTCTTTTGACGGTTTCGATGCAAAACCGGCTGATTCTTTTCATGGGCTTTGATGACCATAGACAAACTTGATCGAAAACTGGCTGCCTCGACATCATTGATTGTCAAATTACAAGAGGCTTGGAGTTCAGGTTTATTGGTTTTATTACCGTCAGCAAACCAGAAAAGTCCACCACGTTCTGCGCCAAAAAAGCGATTTATGGCGACAATTGCCCGGGATAAAATTTCATCCTGACTGTGAACAGGAAACATTGATTCTGTCAGTTCTATGTATCGTTCAAATGAATCTTGAGGCGTTTCCGGCGAACGTCGGCAGCGCTGTTCGGAGCCAACAAGATATTTAAGATCATTCGGGAAGAAATCATTTGCATATCCCCCCAAAACTATCCAGGCTTTTTGTCCGCGCCGACGTCCTTCATCAAAATTTCCTCTAGAGATTTCAAGGCGAGCTCCCACTATAATAGATTTAGAGAGCTGGACAATATCTCCGGATTGCTCCAGATAGGATTCGCTTTTTTTTAAGTCATTCAAAAGCCCTTTTATCGGTTTGTTTTCGCCTATTTTTTTTTGCACATCTAAACGAAGCGCCACACCCAGCAGGTGAATATTGTTTTCTCTGATGGATCTCTCTTTCATCTGTTCTAAACCCATAGCGGGAAGAGGCTCTAACCCAAGCTTATCAAATTCATAAATCATCTCCATAACCCATGGAGATGCAAATTGACGAACCAGACCGAATTCTGCAACACCTTCAAAGGCTTGGCCAATGATTTTACGGGCTTCAACTACCTGGCCGGATTTTATAGCTTTTAAGGTCTGCGCTCCTCTCGCTAGATACAATGCCAATTCATTGTCACTGGACTTAAGCTCTTCCATGATTTCGTCAAGATGGATATTGGCTTCAGTTTCTCGGTTACTCAAAAATAATATTGTGCATAAAACAACCCTTGAGTTTAATCCCTGAGCATTGTCCGAGCGTTCTCTGGTCATTCGCCAAAGACAATCAAGAGTGCCGATGGCCCTGTGAAGCTCACCAAGATATAAGAGGGTATATCCGAGAAACATGGGTACCAAAGGGGTCATAAACTGACCTCTTTCTTGAGTTTCATATAATTTATGAGCCCGCTCCAGATATGGCAGTGCTTTTTTAAACAATCCCTGCATAAAATAAAACAATCCTGAAAAAACTGCGGATTGGTCAAGCATGTCTTCATCTGATAATTCTTCGATCTCGTTGGTTCCCAACGACAGAGCCACAATGGCATCTTCACGGCGATCAGAAAAATAATAAAGTCGCCCCAAATGCATATTGATGATAGCGTGAGAGCGTCGATCGCCCAGTTTTTGCGAAACTTCATGGGCTCGGCTGAGGTGTTCAGGCAGTTTTGCCAGATTTTTACCCAACTTAAAAGAGAGGCTGGACAATTGCAGGGTCACGGAGATATAGAGCGCTTTATGCTCTTCATCATCCAATAATCTTGCCAATATACCTGCAACTTGATTCAGATGACACCACGCTTGCTCGTGATTTCCCTCTTTTAAAAAATTCTCAGCGAGTAGCACCTGTAAATTTACAGCTTCTTTTTCTTGTCCGGCTTTGTCCAGCAGCTGGATCATTAACTTTGGATCTATTTGCTCATCCGGAGGAAGGTTCTGTAATTGATGTACGATTACCGTCATATGCTCAGGTGTATTCATGTTAGAGAGTTTCTTCTTAATCGACACTGGTAAGTTTTTGCTGAGGGTAAATTGGTCTTCTTTATCCTGGACAAGCCACCCTTTCTCCTTGGCTTGGTTAATCACTTCAAATAGAGGGCCAGGCAGAAGCGGCACCAACTGTCCGATTATGGCTATAGAGACACTCGTTCCAAAAGCATCCAAGACTGCCAGAAAATTCCATTGCTTATCTGAAAAATCAGGTATTTTCTTTTCCACGATCTTACTCCTCGTTAAAATTTTTATTTTGGACTCAGGCCATATCATAGAGTTAGTCAGAAAGCAACGCCGATGTCATTATATCGACGCCATAATGACATCATAATAGCATTAACCTTGCCAAGTAAACAAACGGAGCAATAAATACTCTATAAATTAAGCATGTTAAGTCACATGAAAACATTGGCATGAGGATTGCCTATTAAAAAAGCGGAAGTTTACGCAAGACCACCTTCGAAGATTCAAGCAAAAACTCCCCATCCGGGGAAAATACTTGACACTAAATTTATCTTTAGCTGATAATAATCGAGGAAGCATGCTGGTTTTTACAAAAAATACTGCCTTAGAAATTTTCGGTGAACTTTGGCTGAGAATGATCAAAGAGACGAAATTTGGCCCCAATTTTAAAAAATTGGATATGAGTGTTTTATTTGTTATTGTGGATCCTGATTTCACTATGTTCGTAGCTAAAGATGAACCGCAATTTGATGAAGCTGCGAAGGTGGAAACCCCTGACGTAACCATAGCAATGAATGGTAACACAGCTCATAAGTTTTGGCTCAAACAAATACTTTTCCCTAAGGCGTTGGCAACAAATCAGATCAAGGCTAAAGGATCGGTGGAAAAGCTTTTGCAGATACTTCCGTTACTTGAGCCGGGGTATGAACTATATCCGGAATATTGCAAGAAATTCAATCTGCCGACACTAATAAATACAGGAGATACATCTGAAATACTTTAATATTAACCCTAGATAACACAGGAGATACATATGAAATATTTTGATATTAACCTTGATTTAAGTGAAGATGATATAGCTTTAAGGGATGCTGCACGTCAGTTCGCAGAACAAGAGATGCGGCCGACGGCTAAACTATTGGACCAGATGACTGCTGAAGAGGGGGTCGCCGAAAATTCCCCGTTGTGGCCGTTTCTGAAAAAAGCCTATGCGCTTGGCTACCATAAAATTCTTATGCCTGAGAGTTTCGGTGGCTTTGGGCTTACGCCACTTCAGGTGAATATTGTTACTGAAGAATTGGGCTGGGGAAGCTTTGGCCTTAGCGTACTGTTGGCAGTTGTCTCTTTCCCCTTTTATCTTGCCTGCACGTCAAATAATGATGAATTGATCGAAAAATTTGTCAAACCATTCTGTAACTGTACTGACGGCAGTATCCGAGGTTGCTGGGCCGGCACCGAACCTGCCCACGGCTCTGATATCCTTGCAATTGGCGAGGAATTTTTTTCTTCCCCACAGATGAAAGGGGATATGAGAGCAAGGTTAGACGGTGAAGAGTGGGTACTTAATGGCCAGAAATCTGCATGGGTTTCCGGCGGCACCATCTCAACCCATGCTTTGGTTTATGCACAGATTGACCCCTCTAAAGGATTTGCCGGCAGCGGGGCTTTTATCGTCCCAATGGATCTTCCAGGTGTTTCCAAAGGGAAAGCCCTGGAAAAGATGGGGCAAAGAGATCTTAATCAAGGGGAACTTTACTTTGACGATGTTCGTCTACCAAAAAGTTACATGCTTGTTTCCCCTGATTTTCATCCGCCGGTTTTAGAAGCTACATTGGCGATGGCTAACCTTTGTATGGCCAGTTGGTCTACCGGCCTCTCAAGAGCGGCATTTGAAGAAGCGCTGAATTACACTAAGGAGAGAGTTCAGGGCGGCAAACCGTTGATTGAGCACTATACGACCAAGCAGCGCATCTTTGAGATGTTTGCCCGGGTGGAAACCCAGCGGGCAATTGCTCGAGCTGGTGTAAACCTGAATTTCAGTATCTCCCCGCCCCATCCCGAGTATTCTTTTGTTGCAAAAACCCGGAGTACTGAAATGGCATTTCAAAACACTCATGATGCAATTCAACTCCTGGGTGGTAATGGCTTGACTAAAGAATATGCAGTCGAAAAACTCTTCAGGGATGCCAGAACCTCCCTGATTGAAGATGGGCAAAACGAGGTTCTGGCCCGCCATGGCGGAGATCTCGTAACAAAAACCTATCCTCGCAGTCAGATCGATTCCGGCGCATAATTAATACGTTTAGTGATCCTTTAAGGTCTTGAGTGTTTTGCAAATCATGTAAATAGTTTAACACAGGAGAAAACAGTGAAATATTTTGATATTGACCTCAATCTAAGTGAAGATGATATAGCCTTAAGGGATGCTGCACGTCAGTTTGCCGAACAGGAAATCCGTCCGACGGCCAAACTATTGGACGAAATGACCGCTGAAGAAGGGGTTGCTGAGAATTCCCCTTTGTGGCCATTGCTGAAAAAAGCCTATGCACTTGGCTACCATAAAATACTTTTACCTGAGTGTTACGGAGGTCTTGAACTTACTCCACTTCAGGTGAATATTGTCATGGAAGAGCTGGGCTGGGGTAGTTTCGGTTTAGGTGTACTGTTGGCAGTTGTCTCTTTTCCATTTTATCTTGTCAGTATGTCAAACAACGATGAATTGATCGAAAAATTTGTCAAACCGTTTTGCAACTGTACTGACGGCAGCATCCGGGGTTGCTGGGCCATCACCGAGCCTGAACATGGCTCTGATGTGTTGGCGATTGGCGATGAGTGTTTTACCTCTCCACAGATGAAAGGCAATGTGAAAGCAGTATTAGATGGGGACGAATGGGTGATCAATGGTCAGAAATCCGCCTGGGTTTCCGGGGGGACGATCTCAACCCATGCTTTACTTTATGTTCAGATTGATCAATCTAAAGGCTTTGCCGGCAACGGAACCTGCATTGTCCCAATGGATCTTCCGGGAGTTTCCAAAGGGAAACCCCTGGAAAAGATGGGCCAAAGAGATCTTAACCAGGGAGAAATCTACTTTGATGATGTACGTATTCCAAAAGAATACATGCTTGTTGATCCAGATCTTTATGTCGTGATGTTAGATACATCCCTGGCTTTAGCCAATCTTTGCATGGCGAGCTGGGCCACCGGTCTGTCACGGGCGGCATTTGAAGAGGCGTTTAATTATTGTAAAGAGAGAGTTCAGGGCGGTAAACCGTTAATTGAACATTATACAACTAAGCAGCGAATCTTTGAAATGTTTGCCAGAGTAGAGACCCAGCGGGCCATAACTCGAGCAGCCATAGAACTCAACTTCAACACCGCCCCACCCCATCCTGAGTTTTCCTTTGTTGCAAAAACCCAGTCTACTGAAATGGGATTTCAAAACACTCACGATGCAATTCAGCTCTTGGGCGGCAATGGACTGACTAAAGAATATGCGGTTGAAAAACTCTTTCGGGACGCAAGATCTACCCTGATTGAAGATGGCAATAATGAAGCCCTGGCCCGCCATGGCGGAGATATCTTAATGAAAACCTACCCTCGTAGTTAGGTTGCTTATTAGCTCGATTAAAAATATACCGACGCCAATGGATCATGACCAATATTGCGATAGATAAGTCAGCATGCATTATGGATGGGAGATGTTCAACCATATGTCCCTTGCAAATTATTTCACCGCCAAAAGACGACCTGGCACCGACACCTAAACCGGGATTTGCAAAATGGTGCATCAGTTGCGGGCACTGTGTTTCCATCTGCCCAACTGGCGCTTTGAGCCATTCCCGCATGTCTCCGAAGCAATGCCCAACGGCAGATTATAAATTAATGCCTAGCTTGGAGCAGGTTGAGCGTGCGCTGCGTTTGCGGCGGTCAATCCGCCGCTTTAAAGAAACAGGGCCTGAAAAAAAGGTTGTCGAACGTCTGATTGGGTTGGCGGGTTACGCGCCATCAGGTCACAATCTACAGTCTATTAGGTGGCAGGTTTTTGCCAATCGGGCTGAGTTAGATCGACTCGTTGGAATGGTTTGTGACTGGATAGGAAAGATGCTGGAAGAAAATCCGGATTCGCCACAGGCTCCTCTCTTTCGAAAGATCGTTAAAGCGTGGTCTGAAGAGATGGATCTGGTTTTGCATAGGGCGCCGGTTCTTGTTCTGACACATAGCCGTATACGAACCGGCACCGAAGCGACTGATGCCGCCATAGCGCTTGCATATCTTGATTTTGCTTCACTGAGCTTTGGTTTGGGATGTTGCTGGGCCGGGTTGTTTAAGATGGGGGTAGAGTCTTGGGAACCCTTGCGACAGTTTCTTAATCTACCCCATGGACATCAGTTGCATGGGGCAATGATGGTGGGGTATCCTAAATATGAGTTTAAAAGGGTTCCGCTAAGGAATTATCCTGAAGTTAAGTGGCGGTAGTTATGCGAAGTATGCAGCACAGAGAATTTTATTTGCAATCAGTTTGAATTGGAGGTAGCGATGGGAGATCAAGGACTGCAGCTTGAAGAGCTGGCAAAAGAGTGGACTCCAACGGAAGAGACTATTCTTAAACGCCGCAGTGTCAGAATTTACAAGAAAGAGCAGGTACCGGAATTTATGGTTAAGCGAATTTTAGAAGCCGGTCGATTTGCGCCGTCAGCAGGAAACTGCCAGCCCTGGAAGTTTATTGTGCTTCGGGACCCGGAGGTTATAAAGGGGGTGACTGATACCACTGTGGGGTTCTGTAAGTTGGCTAAATCATTAGTTGATTATCGGGTGCCAGGTAAGGGTTGGCGCCTTCCCTTGGCCAAATTGAGTATCAAATTAAAACCCGGGGATATGCACCCGACTCCATTTGGGGCGGTTTCGTACATAGCTGATGGGAAACTTGGTCTTTGGCATGATTCGCCGACAGTTATTTTGGTCTTTAAGGATGTTCGTGGGATTTCAAATCCAGATTTGGACTGTGGGATCGCCGCGCAGAATATGGTGCTGGCAGCACACAGCATGGGTTTGGGTACCTGCTTGGTCGGGTTTGTGAAACTGGCGTTCCAGTATACTTCAAAATGGAAAAAATATTTCGGTATCTCTTATCCGTACAAGTTTGCGACAAGTCTTTCTGTTGGCTGGCCGGTGGGTAATCCGGACGGCCTAGTGAAACGAACGACGCATCCGGTCGACTGGTATGAAGATGGAACCAGCAAAACAATCTACTAAAATAAAAATTATGGAGGTACCTGGTGGGAAATATAAGTTCTTCTGAAAAACGACGGATACCAATTTACAATGATCCTGAGCAGGCTATGGCTGGTAGGGTTGAAGTTGATAGTGATAAATGTACTGGTTGCGGGTTTTGTGTAAAAATCTGCCCAACGGCTGCACTTGTTATGGAGAACAAGCTCCCCAAAATGGTACCACCGGGTCTCAATGAGTGTATGGGGTGCGGAGACTGTATGCCAATTTGTCCAACAAGCGCAATGGTCTTAATAAAAGGCAATGAATTTACCGGATGCTATAAAACCATAGATCGGGGAGATTTGATGTTTCCACGATTGTAAGTACTAACGGCGACTTAAGCCAATCGTCACAGTTGACGTTATATTGACATTAAGACGTTGGTATAACGTCAACTGTAACGATTGTAGTTTAGGGGTTTTTCAATATCCCACAGATATCAATAAGTTATACAGCATAAAGACTTTGGTATGAACAGTGCTAGGCACTGTACTAGTTTTGTTGTGAATTGCGAATCATGTCCATCTTCGTTTCGTCACAAAGGATAAAGCAGGAACCCTGACGTTTGGCGACGGATAAGATACTGGTTTCCTGCTTTATCCATCCACTATAGTTTATGTGGACAACTCCCTCTTTAGCAACTTTTAAGTTACTTTTTTTATTAAAATTTTTATTTTCGGCTTGACCGGACAGAGGATAAAACGAATGAAATCAGCTCAGGATTGTGTGATTGTCGCTATGGGACGTAGCGCCATAGGAGATTTTGGAGGAACCTTAAAAGATGTTCGAGCCCATCAATTGGGGGCCCAGGTAATCGAGGGTGTATTGGGAAAAGTTCCGCAGGTAGATACGTCAACTTTGGACGATGTTATTCTTGGCGATTGTGTTCAGTGCCCGGATGAGGCCAACACTGCGCGAACTGCGGCCCTGGCTGCGGGGATTCCGCATGAGGTTCCGGCGGTTACGATTCAGCGACAATGCTCCAGCGCTATGGAGGCCATGTCTCAGGGAGCAAACAAGATTCGTTTAGGTGATGCCGACCTGGTTCTTACGGGTGGTGTAGAGTCGATGTCTAACGCCTTTTACTGTCTCCCCGCAGCTCGTTGGGGAGCCCGTCTACAGCACGGTAAAATGATGGATTCGATGTGGGAGCTGCTCTATTCAGGTTCCGGCCTGCTTGATCCTCCAGGATTTATTATGGGGCAGACCGCTGAAAACCTGGCCCAAAAATATGATATCTCGCGTCAGGAGCAGGATTTTATCGCCGCAAGAAGTCACAATAATGCGGAAGCAGCTATCGCCTCGGGTAAATTCAAGGATGAGATCATTCCGATAACTATCACCGGGCGCAAAGGCAAAATCACAATCTTTGATACCGATGAGCATATCAGGCCGGGAGTGACCGAGGCCGATTTGGGCAAACTTAAGCCAGTTTTTGCCAAAGATGGTACCGTAACCGCAGGTAATGCCTCAGGCCTTAATGATGGGGCTGCGATTGTTCTTTTGGCGAGTCGGGCGAAAGCGCAAGAACTGGGACTGCCGATCTTAGGCCGTGTCCACTCTTCATCGGTAGCCGGATGTGATCCGAAAATTATGGGTTGGGGGCCGGTTCCGTCAACCCTGAAATTGCTCAAAAAAACCGGAGTCAAGATGTCGGAAATTGAACTTATCGAGCTTAATGAGGCTTTTGCGGCTCAATATCTGGCCTGTGAAAAAGGTCTTGGTCTCAACCGTGAGATTACTAATGTTAATGGTTCCGGAGTCGGTCTCGGACACCCGGTCGGTTGTACCGGTGCCCGGATTGTGATCTCCCTTTTGAATGAGATGAAACGTCGTGATCTGAATCTGGGACTGGCAACCTTGTGCGTCGGCGGGGGCATGGGTATGTCAATGTTGATCGAAAACGAATAGTGATGATTAAGGGAGCTTAAGATGGATTATAACTTGCCTGAAGAGATGAAGCTTTTACAGGATATGACGTATAGATTTGCTAAAACCGAGATTGCTCCTTTTTCGAGTGAATGTGATGAAGAGGAAAAATATACGCCGGAAATCAATAAAAAAGCGGCCGAGTTGGGCTTGGTGGGATGCTGGATACCGGAAGAATATGGCGGTGCCGGTTTTGGAGTTCTAGGTAACGCCATTGTGACCGAGCAGTTGTCCCGGATTGATATGGGTATTGGTTTAAATATTGTGGTTGCCCCGTTTGGTTGTGAAGCAATTCTGCATTCCGGTACCGAGGAGCAGAAACAGAAGTACCTGCCTCCGATTTGTCGTGGAGATGTGGTCGGGGCCGGGGCCTTTACTGAACCTAATGCCGGGACTGATATTTCCGGGGTCGCTACCCGAGCTGTCAAAGATGGCAGTGATTATATCATTAATGGTAACAAAATGTTTATTACCAATGGCACGGTCTGTGGTTTTATGGTGGCTCTGGTGATCACCGATCCAGAAGCTAAGCGTCGTCATGATCGTTTCAGTATGGTTATTATTCCATCTGATTTGCCCGGTATTACGCGAACCAAAATTAAGGGTAAAATGGGTATTAGGGCCAGTGATACGGCAGAACTCGCCTTTGAAGATGTTCGAGTTCCCCAAGAAAATCTGATTGGTCAAGAGGGTCGGGGTTTTCATCAGGTAATGCATTTCTTCGATATGACCCGGATTATGGTGGCGGCTCAAGGAGTCGGACTATCACAGGGCTGTCTTGATGAAGCTATACGTTATTCAAAAGAGCGCTCAGCCTTTGGCGCGCCGCTTGGAAATTTTCAGCTGACCCAGATGAAACTCACCGAGATGGCGATTCGGATCGAGGCCGCTCGTAATTTAGTCTACAAATCCGCCTGGCTCTACGACCAGGGTACGCCTGATTTCACGCTGGCGGCAATGGCTAAATATTTTTGTGGCCAGACGGCGGTATATTGTGCCAATGCGGCGCTTGAAATTCACGGTGGATATGGATACATTGCCGAATATAAAGTACAGAAATTCTACCGTGATGCCAAGATTCTCGAGCTTTATGAAGGGACTAAAGAGGCCGAAATTATGACTATCGGCAAGGTCCTGATGTCGCAATAGGGATTGTAGGAAAATAACATGGCCGATATTGCACTTAGATTGGTCATGTTGTTTTCGATAATGCCGGTTTGGGGGGTTGATAAAATTCCATTCAAAAGCCTATGAAATGCATTAGCGACAATGACACCACTTCTTTGGTCTGAAAGTG
The DNA here is from genome assembly GCA_029935295.1 of bacterium. Lineage (GTDB taxonomy): Bacteria > Desulfobacterota > Anaeroferrophillalia > Anaeroferrophillales > Tharpellaceae > Tharpella. The sequence continues at coordinate 28,109 of JAOZKP010000002.1, forward strand.
ATGTAGTTGTAAAATGTGCGCATTTTTAATTTTAATTACAGGGGGTCTGACTAATGCGATCTATAAATGTACTACTTGTTGTCTCTTTTTTACTAGTAATCACTCTTCTGGTGCCAGTACGGAACCTTAAGGCACAGTCAACTCTTGATCTCAGCTCTGAGGAGATCAAGGCCCTCGCCGCTGAAGCATATGTTTATGGCCTACAGCAGGTGGTCTTCTATGAGACCCGTTATGCTACTACTCAGCTTAAGAGTTCACCTACGTATGCTGGAATCAACAATTTCTGGTGGCTGCGAAAACCGATTACCCCTGAATTTCGCGCAGTTGTCACACCTAATGCAACAACACTGTATGGGCTTGCATTTTGTGATCTTTCGACGGAACCGGTCGTAGTAGAGCTTCCGGCAATAGATGATATTTATGAATCTTTCCAGATTATGGATCAGTATGGGGATTATTATTTCTATGCTGGGAATCAGTTCACCGGTCGCAATGCGCAAAAATACATCATCGTTGGACCTGGTTGGAAAGGGAAGCTACCAGATGAATTTGCCGCTGCCCAGATTGTTAATGCACCATCCTCCAGTGCTTTTTTTATCATTCGCCATGGGCTTGAGAGCTATGCTTCAGAGGATTTACTTAAGGTTACCAGGTATCAGAACCAGACCAGTACCACCCCTTTAAGTTTGTGGCTAAAAAATGGTCGCAAAGGAGTTGCGACATCCAATAGGAAAAAAGATCCGGCGAATTTCCCAAGTTTTCCGAGAATGGCAAAACTTACCAAGAAAATTGTTGAATCACTTGAGCCGATGGACTTTTATCGCCTCCTCAGTCTGGTTCTTAACGACCAGACTATGACTAAACGAGATGATTCGTTGAAAGAGGTTGAAACCCTTAATAAACTTGCTATGATTGGACTGGCTGAAGGGGTTGAATTTGATTCGGGAAAGTTATCTGCATCGGAGATCAAGGCTTTTGAAAATGGTTTCAAGGAGGGTTTTACTACGGTCAAGAAAAGTATGCCGTCTATCTTTTTAAATATGAATGGCTGGATGCTTATAAAAGGAATGGGCGATTATGGAACCAACTATATGGCTCGAGCAGTGATCGGTGATGCTGGTTGGGGCGGTCCCGGTGTCATTTCCCATAATGGCGCATTCTGTTTCGCTGATAACAAAGGCGAAAAACTGAATGGCAGGTATCGTTATACAATGACCTTTGATACCAAAGACTTGCCGCCAACTACGGAGTTCTGGTCGATCCCAATTTATGACATCCAGGGTTATTTTATTGACAACGAAATCAACCGCTATACCGTCAACAGTTTTATGTATGAACGTGGTGAATTCTATGTTGATGACAAGGGGGTGCTAACTTTCTATGTGCAGTGTGACAGACCGGAGACTCCAGAGAGGCTAAAAAACTGGCTCCCTGCACCACAAGGGCCTTTTCGTTTTGCCGCCAGATTTTACGGACCAAAGTCACCCCTTATTGATGGCAGTTATGCGATGCCCGGTATCGTAAAACAGAAGCAGTGAGAATGGCTAAAGGTGTAATTACAGCGTTCTGGAAGAATTTCTTTCTAATGGCTGGAGTATTTAATTGCCTGGCTGCCGGGCTAGGGATGTGCTTTCCAGGTGTTGTTTTTACGGTTGTGACTGGGGTTAATAATACCGAGCCTGTCGTGCTTTACATATTTTTCATATCATGTTGTGTGGTGTTCCTCTTTGGTCTCGGCTATATCTCTGTTGTCATAAATGCGGTCACCAGTAGAGGGTTTATACTTATTGGAGCCCTGGGAAAGATATGTTTTTTTGCCATGGGGCTTTATGGTTATCTACATGGGATTGCCTCTCTGATATTCATGATTACAGTCTGCATTGATCTGATCTGGGCCGTTTTCTTTATTATCTATTTGAGATCGACACATCGTACAATTTGTGAGCTTTTGCTCGATCCCAAGTTATGACATCCAGGACAGGCTCCCAGGGTTGCCTGTCTGTTGCACTGAATCCGGCTGATTTGCGCCGTCTGCTGGAAACCACTTATGCTGAATAGCTGCAAAAAAATTCACTATCCATTTGCCTTGGCACCACGCGAATCTGAACTGATTAAAGTTGCTCCGGGCGTATTTTGGTTGCAACTCTTAATGCCATTCACCTTGAATCATATCAATCTATGGTTGCTGGAAGATGATGATTTTTGGAGCGTTGTTGATACCGGCTTGAACAACCACGAAAGTCGCAAACTTTGGGAGCTGGTTATTGAAAAGCACCTCAAAGGCAAACCTATTAAGCAGGTTGTTTCTACTCATATGCATCCAGAGCATCTCGGCCTTGCCGGTTGGCTATGCGAGCGGAACCAAGGCGAGCTTTGGATCTCTCAGGGTGAACATGAGTCATACTGTGACCTTTTAACAGAGATTCAACAGAAAGCTTACGATGTTGCCCACGAGTTTTACAAAGTGGCCGGCATCAATGACAAGCAACAGGGTCACTACGCTACTTTTATTGGTTTTTTCGATAAACTGATAGGTCGCTTACCCGAAACAATTCACTATTTGGGTGACGGTGAACTCTTTAAAATGGGAGGACAAGAGTGGCGTGTCATTATTGGCAGAGGTCACTCCGCAGAGCATATTTGTCTGTTCTGCGAGAGCCTGGGAATATTTATTTCCGGCGACCAACTCCTACCTGAAATCTCCTCTAATGTCAGTGTCTGGCCCAAAAAACCAGGGGCTAATCCTATGGAGGAGTGGTTGGTCTCCTGTCACCGTTTAAGGGGTATTTTAGATAACGAAGTGTTGGTTTTACCATCACATGGTATGCCTTTTCATGGAGCTCGGCTTAGACTTAACGAACTGATTGATACCAACGAACGCAACCTTAACCGTTTAGCTGAATCATGCAAGAAACCACAGCGGGTAGTGGATGCTTTCCCCTTACTGTTCAAAGCCAAAGTTACTCAGAGCAACTTAATGATGGCCTGCGGTGAAAGCCGGGCTTACTTCAACTGCTTACTGAGTCGCCGGCAATTAATCTCTGAAACCGATGATGCTGGAGTTCTTTGGTTTCAACAGATCAATTAACCCGGCCAGTTACCGCTACACTCCAGTAACCGGCCTTAACTGCTTGGAGGAATAAGAACATGTTAACAATGTCAAAATGGCTTTTGGTAATATCTGGTGGATTATTAATTGTCGACTCGATTTTGATGTTTACGGGCAAAGCCAACCCCCTGTTTGGCTGGCCGTTGCCTTGTCCGGTGACTTTAACTCTATTGGGGCTTGGTACTATTCTTTTCGGGCTCAGCAGCAAAGCTTTCGAAAAATTATCAAAAGACCTTGTTTAGCTCATATGCACCATGGATCTGGTGTAAATCGTTGACTAGGATACATTCAACTACGACATTCGAAGGAGATTGAAGAAATCATGGAAGATGTATATGTAATCGGCATTGGTATGACTCGATTTGGTAAATACCTTAATCTTGGCATTAAAGACTTGACCGCCCAATCACTCAAATTGTGTCTGGCTGATGCCGGCATATCAACAAGCGACATTCAAGCCGCTAGTTTTTCCAACTCTATATGGGGTTATTATGACGGACAGCACTGTATCCGGGGGCAGGTTGTTCTGCAGCCGCTTGGAATCGAGGGGATCCCGATTACTAACGTAGAGAACGCCTGCGCCGGTGGGGCGACGGCCTTTCATAATGCCTGGTACGGAGTTGCCGGAGGGCTGTATGATTGCACTTTAGCTATTGGTGCGGAGAAGCTCTATTCCGAGGATCGGATAAAAACTTTCGGGGCATTTATGACCGGGTTGGATGTCGAAAATGCGGATGCCCATTTTAATGCCTGGAGAGATTCGTATAAAGATCTTAAAATTGATATCCCTGAAGGTGAGTTAAATCCGGATGGAGCGGGGGAAAATCGCAGTGCCTTCATGGATGTTTATGCTGGCATGATTCGTGTTCACATGGCGACATACGGTTCAACTCAACAGCAACTGGCACTTATCGCCTCCAAAAATCATTTCCATAGCACCATGAATCCCAATGCTCAATTTCAGAAAAAAATGAGCATTGAAGATATCTTGGCAGGCCGGTCGGTCATCTGGCCCTTGACCGTGCCGATGTGCGCACCGGTAGGAGATGGCAGCGCCGCTACCATCCTCTGTTCAGGATCATTCTTAAAGCGCCTTACTGGATCACGACCCGTAAAGGTTTTAGCCTCTGTACTGGGTTCTGGAACAAGACGTGGTATCTCTGATGATAGAAACGATATATCCTGTATCACTTCAAAGAAAGCTTACGAAGTGGCTGGGGTCGGCCCTGAAGACATCAACCTTGCTGAGGTTCATGACGCCACGTCTTACGGGGAACTTCACCAGAGCGAAGCCTTAGGCTTCTGCCCTTTCGGGGAGGGCGGCGTATTTGCTGAATCGGGGGCCACAACTTTAGGAGGCAAACTGCCCATCAATCCATCCGGCGGTCTTGAATCTCGGGGGCATCCGATTGGGGCCTCAGGTTTGAGCCAGGTTCATGAGATCGTCACTCAACTCCGCCATGAAGCGGGTCCCCGGCAGGTGGAGAATTGCCGCCTGGGCCTGACCGAGAATGGTGGTGGTAACCTTGGCTTTGAAGAAGCTGCAATTGGGATTCACATCCTTGAAAAAGTCTAACTATTGCTCCGATGATTAAACATATAAACTACGCGGCATAAGCAATTTTGGGGTGTTTGAAATAATTGCTCACATGATGTGGTCTTCTTTGCAATGTTTTCATAAATGATCGAGTTTTCTTTTTGAGATCTTCTTCGGTTTTAGATGGCAGCCCAGAACGAGTCCGTTGTTTGAGATCTCCATTGAGATATTCATCCGGATTGAGTTTTGGAGAATATGATGGCAGGAAGAAGATTTCTATTTGTTCTTTGTGGTCTTCAAGCCATACTTTCACCAGTTTACGGTGATGAACTCGCAGGTTGTCCAAAACTAAAAACACCTTGCGCTCACGGTCTTTTAATCAATCTGGATTAGAACTTGATCAACACTTGCGAGGTCATTGTCTCACGATAAAGCATAAAACGAACTTTTCCTCGATTGGTAATTGAGGAAATCATATTGATCTTACTTCTTTTGGTTGTAAGCCGAACAAGGGGGTTTTTTCCTTTAGGGGCAAAACCTCTGGCATTGTAAGCATCATTTTGAATGCCGGTTTCATCACCCCAATGGATTTCAGCCTTTTCCTTTATGGCTTTGGCCTGGATCTCTGGGTAGACTTCTTCGTGCCATTGAGAAACCGCCTTGGGATTTTGTTCATAAGCCCTTTTTGTGAAAAAATTGACACTTATTATAGAGGGTTTTCTGTGTTAAACAAATGTTTTTATTGATTTTTTAACTGATCTTTGCAACCCTTTTTAGGAACTCAATGATATGGAAGAAAGTTTGATGACACAGGAACACAAGATTTTCAGGAATACGTTTCGTAAATATGCGGAAAAAGAGGTTGCCCCCAATATTGAAAAATGGGAAGAGCTGGGATTTGTTCCGAGGGAAAATTGGAAAAAGTTGGGAGAACAAGGCTTTTTGTGCCCCTGGATGGAAGAGGAGTATGGAGGTTATGGGGCGGATTTTATCTATTCGGTCATAATTTCTGAAGAGTTGGCCAGGGTTGGGGCCTTGGGATTTATGGTCTGGCTTCACTCTGATATCGTTGTACCTTACATTCATACTTTCGGCAATGATGAGCAAAAAGCCAAATGGCTTCCCGGTGCAGCCAGCGGTGAGACTTTGATGGCTGTGGCTATGACCGAACCGGATACGGGCTCGGATCTTGGAGCGATAAAGACCAAGGCGGTAAAAGATGGTGATAGTTGGGTTATCAACGGTTCTAAGACCTTTATCTCTCTTGGAGAACAGTGCGATCTGGCGATTGTCGCCTGTGTGACAAATCCGGACGCCGAAGTTCCTCAAAGGGGTATTAGCCTGGTCGTGGTTGAAGATGGGACTCCCGGTTTTACAAAGGGTAAAAAGTTTAAAAAGATGGGCTTTAAAATGTCCGATACCAATGAACTTTTTTTCGAAGATTGCCGGGTTCCTTTGGGGAACTTGCTGGGTGAGGAAAATCGGGGATTTTTATATCTGATGCAAAAATTACAGCAGGAGCGTTTGCTCTGTTCGGTTATGGCTCAGGCATCTGCAGAGGTAATGCTGGAGCACACTCTCCAATATTGTCGGGAGAGAAAAGCTTTCGGTCAGGCTATCGGTAGTATGCAACATAACATGTTCAAGCTGGCAGAAATGGCGACGGAAATTGAGATCGGTCGAACGTTTCTTGACTCTTTGGTGATGGATCATATCTCCGGCAAGGATATCGTAAAACGGGTATCCATGGCTAAATGGCGCCTGTCAGAGATAGTAAACCAGGTGGCTTATGATTGTCTGCAGCTTCATGGTGGATACGGTTTTATTGAGGAGTATCCCATTTGTCGTTTCTATCGTGATGTCAGGATTATACCCATATTTGCCGGTACGAACGAGATCATGAAGCAGATCATCGGCAAAATGATGGGCTTCTGATTTTAACTTACTACTTGGAGAAGATTATGAACGTTAAAGATAGTGTTGCAATAATTTCAGGAGGTGCTTCCGGATTAGGTGAAGCAACCATACGGAAAATCGTTACAAACGGCGGTCGAGCTGCCATTTTTGATCTTGATGAAAAACGCGGTCTGGCTCTGGTTGAAGAGTTGGGAAATAATGCCTGTTTTTTCAAAACTGACGTAACCGACTCTGCCTCTGTACAGGCTGCCCTGGACGGTACTGTGGAGTGTTTTGGCGGCATCCATATTGCGGTTAATTGTGCCGGAGTGGGGATGCCGATGAAAATTGTCAGCAAAAAAGGGCCGATGCAAATTGAGAAATTCAATTTTGTGGTTCAGGTTAACCTTATTGGAACAATGAATGTAATGCGTTTGGTGGCAGAGAAAATGATGAATAATTCGGGAAATGAGGATGGTGAAAAAGGGGTGGTTATCAATACCGCTTCGGTCGCGGCTTTTGATGGACAGGTAGGACAGGTGGCTTATGCTGCGTCTAAGGCTGCCATCGTCGGGTTGACCTTGCCTGCCGCGAGAGAGTTCGCCGATTACGGCATCCGGGTGATGACCATAGCTCCCGGTCTGTTTGAAACTCCGATGCTGATCGGGCTTCCAGAAGCAGCCAAAGTTTCTCTGACACAGATGATGCCTTTTCCGAAACGTCTGGGTTATCCGGAAGAGTATGCTTTACTGGCGCAACAGATTGTGGAAAATCCAATGCTTAATGGCGAAACTATACGTTTGGATGCCGCATTGCGCATGGCAGCTAAATAAAGAATCAATAAAAAGGGAAACGAAATGATTGATACTGTCTATATTCTTGGAGCCCACACCACCCCGTTTCAAAAATGGCCGGACAAATCTGGCAAGGACTTGACTCGTGATGCATTTTTAGGTGCGGTAAAAGATGCCGGCTTAACTGACGGAGGAGTCGTTGAAAGTGCTTATTTTTCTAACTGTGGTATGGGGCTTCTCTGGGGGCAGGACATGCTTCGCGGTCACTGTATGTTTGCTCCCATGGTCGAGGAGGGACTCTTTCCCGAACGGACGCCACTGGTTAACGTGGAAGGCGGCTGTGCCTCAGGATCCATGGCGGTGCATCTGGCCTGGAAGGATATTTTGAGTGGTTTGCATGATGTCTCTCTGGCATTGGGGATGGATAAGTTTTATCTCGATGATATGAAATTGGTATTGACCGCTTTCGATCACGGTATTGATCGTTTGGACAAAGATCGTCTCATCGGTGAATATCAGGCTATAGCCAAAGAGTGCGGACAAACCTTTGGATTTGGACCAAATCGTACTATTTTTATGGATACCTATGCTATGCAGGCTAACTGGCATATGTGGAAATGGGGAACAACACAGCAGCAGATAGCTGTCGCTGCTTCGAAGAACCACTACCACGGGTCCCTCAACCATAATGCTCAGTATCGTTTTGAAATCTCGCCGGAAAAGGTGCTGGAAGACTATGAAGTCAGCTACCCCTTGACGCGTAGCATGTGTGCGCCCATTGGTGACGGGGCGGCAGCCGTAATCTTATGTTCGGAGAAATTTTTGCAACAACAGCCAGCCGCAGTACAGCGGCGAGCTGTAAAAGTTAGAGCCAGCGTTCTTTCCGGCGGTAAGCACCGCCCCATTTCCGAACCCGGTCTTTCCAAATGGGCCGCCGATAAAGCCTATAGTTTGTCTGGTTTGCAGCCTGACGATATTGATGTTGCCGAGGTGCATGACGCGACCAGTTTCTGTGAGATTTATCAGGCGGAAATGATGGGTTTCTGTCCCATCGGTGATGGTGGAAAATTCATCGAATCCGGGGCCACCACGCTGGGTGGTAAAATCCCCATCAATACCTCCGGCGGACTGGTTTCCAAAGGCCACCCCATCGGTGCAACCGGAGTTTCGATGATGTATGAAGTCGCAGCTCAACTGCGAGGAGAAGCCGGAAAGCGTCAAGTTAAGGATGCTCGTTACGGTTTGATTGAAAATGGCGGCGGAGTGATTTCCGTTGAAGAGTTTGCCTGTGGTGTGACCCTTTTGGAAAGGTCTTAGGCTTTGCCAAACTTCACCTGAAAACGAGATAGGATTAAGAGATAT
>JAOZKP010000672.1 GCA_029935295.1 bacterium
CCCTGTTTAATCCGGATAATCACAAATGGTATATCAAGGATCAGTCGACGCCCACTTACGGGACGACTGACTGCATTCCCACTCCCGGCGATTACGACGGTGATGGGGCCACAGACTTGGCGGTGGTTGACCTGACCCGGTCCGACGGCATGGCCAAATGGTACTTGGATGGTTCCGGGGTATTTATCTATGGTCTGCAGGAGTGGATTCCGGTGCCGGGCGACTATGATGGTGATGGTATTACTGATGTCGCCCTTTTCGATCCCGACAGTGGCAAATGGTATGTGAGGAATCAGTTTGTTGCGGTCTACGGTGCCGGCGGTATCCCGGTACCCGGTGATTACGATGGTGATGGTATTACTGACATTGCCGTCTTCTATCCGGCAACCAACAAATGGTACATCAAGGATATCGGTACCTACACTTACGGCATGGCCGACTGCATTCCTGTACCGGCTGATTATAACGGTGACGGAATCACCGATCTTGCAGTCATCGACACCTCCCGCCCGGACGGCATGGCCAAATGGTATATCCGCAACCAGACGGTCTTTGTTTATGGTGCTGTAGCCAACACTATCCCGGTACCCGGCGACTACGATGGCGACGGCGATGCTGATCCCTGCCTCTTCTACCAGGATTATGGCAAATGGTATTGTCGCAATATCGGCATCTGCGCTTACGGCAATGGCAGTATGATTCCTCTGGCCTCTAACCTGGCCACCCGCTATGCCATAAGTCAGGTTGCGGGCGGGAGTGTGGTGTGGTAATCAGGATTTAACATTACCCGTAATAACTTTAAAACCTGATCCAGTAGAGCTGAAAGACCAAAAAAGTTTAAGCTCTGCCGGATCGGGAGTTTGTCAAGTTCTAACAGCCGGCAGCATAATACAGGGGGGGTGAACTATGAGACTGAGTCTGGATAAACACATTGTTGTTATTGTCGGTATGATTATATTTGGTCTGGGAGTTGCCCTCCCGGTTCAGGCGGCAGTCTCGCCACCGCCAAAAAGCGCCGCTTCAACCGATATCCCTCAAAACTGGCTGGGCAAGGTGCAGTAGGACATCTTGGCCCGAGAATATCATGCCAGCCGGGCCAGGTATCAAGATCCGGTCATCGGCAACTTTTACTTATTTTTACCAAATAACGCTTTATATCGGATATACGCACATATTTTTTCTCGTTCCGTACGAGCTCACAGACTATAACGCAAAGCCTAGT
>JAOZKP010000673.1 GCA_029935295.1 bacterium
TATCAATTCGCGAACCAGACTCCTGATACAATTGCAAAGCTTCTTCACCATTAGCGGCAGCAATTGTCTGATATCCGTAAAATACCATTGACTCTTCAACAAATTCTCGAATTATCACTTCATCATCAACCACCAAAATAGTTTTACGATCACAATCAGCAACCTCGGCCACACTTGCAACTGGTTGTACATCTTCGACCGGCATTTCTGTCTCCGTCAAAATAGCTTCAGCCTCAGCCACAGGAAAAAAAAGATTAAAAGTCGTTCCCTGATCAAGCTTACTCTGGCAAACGATATGACCACCATGACTATTAACAATACCAAACACTGTAGATAACCCGAGACCGGTGCCTTTACCGATAACTTTAGTGGTATAGAAAGGAGCAAAGATATCCTGTACACTTGCCTCATCTATTCCGGAACCGGTATCCTGGATCTGAAGTTTAACATATTCCCCACTAAAAAGTGATTGACAGGCGGAACAACGCTCATCAGCAACCCTGACAGTTTTAATTTTAATTGTCAAAGTTCCACCGTCAGGCATGGCATCAGCAGCATTCAGACATAAATTAAGCATAATTTGATTCAGTTGATTAACATCACCATTAATGAAATGGCCCGTTTGTTCCCCTGGCTCAAATTTTACCCCGATCATCCTTGGTATAACTCTCTCAATCATACTCAGCGAATCTTCAACCATATGTTCGAGGTCAAGCAGCTTGCTGACAGGTTCTGACTTGCGACTGAAAGTTAACAGTTGCGCCACCAGGTTACGCGCCCGTTCAGCCGCAACCTGAACTTGTTGATGTTCTTTTAATGTCGACTGATATTGCCGTGCTTTACGTTCTCCAATTTCAGAAAAACCGTTTATAGCAGTCAGGATATTATTAAAATCATGGGCAATACCTCCAGCCAAGGTGCCGACCAGTTCCATCTTTTCCGCCTGTAAAAGACGATTTTTCAACCTCTTATTATCTGTTAAATCAGTCAGATTAATAACGATACTTGAAACCACATTGGAATCAACCGACTGGATCGTTGCGGCATTAACCAGGACATCTAAAGTTTCACCCGCTTTATTAAAGCGCTGAGTTTCAAAACATAATGATTTGCCGTTTTTCTGGAGCTCCTTGATCTTATCGACCGTAATTGACATTTGATCCTTAGGAACATAAGGAATCACATTTCCCTGAAGTTCACTGAAAGTCCAGCCGAAAAC
>JAOZKP010000246.1 GCA_029935295.1 bacterium
CAAAATCTTCTCCAAAGAACAGTTCTTCTCCTTGGTCTTTCCTCTAATTTCTTATCAAAATTAAAGGGTGAATTTTATCCATTCCGTGAAGTTGCTGATATTTTGCTTCCAGATAATTATTTACCGATTCAATCTTGTAAAAATTGTTAAGTTGTAAAAGAATATTGTCAAAGAAGATATCTTTATAGAGATTACCTTCAACCTCTCGACGGGCATAGGAGTATGAAAAAATAAGAGTTTTTTTCGTTGGCAAGAAGAAAAATTTCAGGAAATCTTTGCAGGCAATAAAGAGAAATCGAATTTTGATAGATTTATCAATTTTTTTTGTAGTTGGTTTTTGTTCCAAGCGAAAGCAAATACGAAATCGCAATAGTGGCCATACACACCATCTTCCTATTTTATATTGTAGTAAGTCGTGCTTTTTTTCCAGTTGTTGAATTTTTGTATTAACCTCAGACATTCTATCAGTAAAGAAGCTTGTTTTGAGGATTATTTTTTTCTTGTCCATATTCTTAATTGTTTTCCGCCATGCAGGAGGCAATGCGGAAATCATCAGTTGTTTGAACGGCCTGGGCTGTACGTCGGTCTACAACAATATGACCAATTCCCCCGGCTAAAAATTTTCGTTCTTTTTCAAAACATTTTATTTTTGTAATCATAATACCCCCGGCTTTTTCATAAAGAGCTTCTCGTTCCAAACGGGTTAATTTGTCCTGATTGAAGATTGGCTTCAGGCCATGTCCTCGATGTTGAAATAGCATGTTGTTATTAGTACGCACACTCACTAAAGAATCTGTTTTAAAAATAGCCATTGTATTAATAGCATCATCAATTGTTTCTGCCTTTACAAATGGGTATTCTGCGGAGAGCAGCAGGATTGTATTGAAATTCTTATTTTTGATAACTGGTAAATTAATAATAGTTGTTGTTGTGTCAATGAGATCAGTATTTAAACGAGTTTGTTCTATGTTGCGGTGTAGATAAATTAAATTATCTAAGCCTTGGTAGGTTTTCTCGACAAAATTCTTTATCTGTTTATCCGATGATGTGACTATAAGAATAGAGATTCTCTTGCTTGTAAGAACTGCCGAGATGATCCTCTCTATCAGGCACTGATCCCCAAGTTTTTCCAGAGAGAAATTCCCTGGTTCAGTGTCCTTCCCACGGACAGGTAAAATTGCCACTGTTTTTAATGGGGAAAGATATTTTTCATAATAGAGATTGTTTATCTTGGCTCTGGTTTCTAAAATGAGTTCTTCCTTAGACGACAGACTTTTTCTATGTTGACGATAATAAAAGAGGGGTAAATTAACGTTGGTTACTTTATGTTTGTGAATAAATTTCAGCCATAGATCCCAACCATCTTGAGCCTTAAAATTTTCATTGTATCCGCCTAAGTCCAGTAAGTATTTACAGCGGATCATTGTGCATGCCCCATGGGCTGGTTGGTTCCATAAAGATACTTCATTGGAGGAGTGATGTCTTTTTATACCAATAATATCACTTGTTTCATTGATTAGATAGTAATCTGGGAAAACAAGTCCCAAATCATCATCGGTTTGGAGCTTATTGCTCATCAGTAAGAGGGCATTTTCATCCAAATAATCATCCGCATCCAGGCGGATGATGTATTTCCCGCGGGCTTTGCGGAGGGCTATATTACAAGTTACATTCAGCCCCTTATTGTGTTGAAAAATGATAGCAACTTGTGGGTGTAAAGAGTATGAATCAATAATTTTTCTGGAATTGTCAGTTGAGCCATCATCAATAATAATCAATTCAAAATCTGTGAGAGTTTGTTGCAGGACACTTTCTATGGATTCTTTGATATATTGTTCGTAATTATTACTGGTGATGTAAACAGTGATTAAAGGTGGCTTGTCCATAGTTCAATCTCCATAAATTAGTATAAAAGTTTCCAATCCAGCGGTTGAAAAGCTTCCAATGGTTGCTTTGTTTTCATCCCAACTACGTCATCAAAATATCTGGCGTCTATCCCATGGTTGGGGCGCAAACATATCAGTTTGTCGTATGTAAGTTGATCGTCTGTTGAGATGTTTTGATTGGGATAGATGGCCCTTCGAAAAGAGGTCAGGTGCTCTTTTTCAATAGGCAGAGGGCGCTTATGACCATCTCCTTGTAATATTCTGATAAAGTAAATCTTGTCAATTAACAGTTGAACTTCTTTTAATGTCAGAGAAACCTTATGGTCTCTGAAAGTCTGATTTTCCCGAGTATCAGTGAAATGAAACTCAAGTATCTGGGCGTCCATTGCCGTGGCAGTCAACAGGGCTACCATCCCTTCAGTGTGGTCAGAATAGCCTGTCGGCAGTTGGGTTTTTTGGCGTAAGGTTTGTATGACTTTGAGGTTGGCGTCACCAGCTTCAATTGGGTACATGGATGTACATTGCAACAGGGCCAGGTACCCTTTTGTCTTGTACCGGTCATCCAGGGATTGTATGTAGTCGATACTTTGAATTATTTCATTTAGAGTAGACAATCCCGTAGAAAGAAGTATGGGTTTGTTTTTCTTGGCGATAGCACTTAATAGAGGGTAAGCGGTAAGATCTCCTGAACCAACCTTGAAAATTGTGCAATACGGGTCGATGATATCAAGAAAATCAAAATCCCATACAGAGGCCATAAACCCTGTGTTATGGAATTTGCATAACTCTGCTAATTCAATATACTGTTCAATCGTTAGTGCGAATTTGTTGAAATGTTGATGCCGGTCAAAACTTTCCCTAGCATTAACCAGAGTGTTGGCACGATACAGTTGAAATTTTACAAAGTCCACATCTGCTTGTATTGCCAGCAAGGTTAATTTCTTTGCATAATTAAAGTCGCCAGAATGATTTCCGCCGATCTCGGCGATAAGCATTGGGCCGTGTTTACCATTCCAATTTTTGTGTATATTTTTTTCCTGTAAAATATTTATAATCTCTTGCAGGCAATAGTTAGTATGATGCTTTTGGAAAGAAGCAATTATTTTTTGCGCCTGTTGAAAATCAGCAAGAGTATCGATGGCTAACCTGATTTCTTTAGTATTTTCATGATCTGAATTGAAATAATAGTATCGACGGCCCTGAGTTTCATTCTCATATAAATACAAAGTTACATGTTCAAAATGTTCCTGAGTTGAGAATTGGGTGAGCATGAAACCAAAAAATGTAACGCGTACTATTTCGAAGGTTACCCCGGGAGGGAAGGTTCTGTTTTTGGCGTTACTAATGAAATCATAGTTTCCTTCACGGGTTTTTGCGATGTAATTGGAGAGCATGCGATGGTCTGTGAAAAGGTTGTCTCCATTGATTCTCACAGCGAAATCAAAGCCAAAATGGGTTGCACAACGATAAAATCGTTCAGCAACATTATTTAAGGAGCCACGGAAGAACTTGATGTCTTTTTTTTGACAAAAATCAACGATTGTGTCATCGCTGGGTTCTGAGGATGTGGCAACAACAATTTCATCGAGGCCTTTGGCTGACTTCAACCTTTCCCAGATGTACTCGATAACAGGTTTGTCTTGGATTTTTCGTAAGATTTTACCAGGCAACCTGCTTGAGTTGTTTCGACAGAGTAGTATGCCGCCAATAATCATGTTAGTTCCTTATAAAATTCATTCGTAAATGGTTGCTAAGTAAAGTTTTTTATCAGAGGATTTAACTGCTGAAAACAAACTCAGGTTTTTCTGAACTTTCTAAAATCCAATTATAGAGTCGTGCCATTTTGTTGGCTTGCATTGTCCAAGTGTATCTATTTTTTATTAAGTCGTGACCTCGGTTACCTTTGGCTGTCAAAGTTTCGTGGCTTGAAGCTAAAGCTTCTAATAGAGCCTGGTAAAGTTTTTCGTCAGATAGTTCAATTCGCCATCCGCAATTGTGGGAGGTGATTTCTTGCCATGGTGTTGCCGTTGTAGTTATAACTGGGATTCTGGCTGCCATCGCTTCTGCAATTGAAATCCCAAAATTTTCTGAATGACTAGGGAGGATAAAAAGATCAGCGCAAGCGTAAGCATCTATGCGTTTTTTCCGGTTAAGCATACCTAAAAAATGAACTCTTGAAACTAAGTTATTATCTTCAATAAATTTCTTAAGGTCTTTTGTGTGATTTGTATCCTCTTCTGGCCCGGCAATTAAAACTTCCCAGTTTTTGTATTTATCTGCAGCATTGGCAAAGGCCCGAAGTAAGTAGTCCAAACCTTTACTGGGGTGTATTCGCGATAGAAAAAGTATATATCTTCTTTTTGGAGATAGACCAAAAATATTACAGGCTTTTACTCGTGTTGGCATGGAATTGAATTCTAGGAGTTCAATTCCATTGGGTATGATGGCTATGGGACTGACAATGCCGCATTTTCTCACGGCTTCGTACTCTCTTTTTTCAGTTACATGTAGGCATGATGCTCTCTCTAGAGT
>JAOZKP010000674.1 GCA_029935295.1 bacterium
GGTCAAGACCGATTTTGGTTATCACCTGATTGAGATTACCAATCGCACAGATTAGGTTCTTGCAAATCAAGATAGACGAAATAGTAAAAAAGTCGAAGGGGTTATCTCCTTCGACTTTTTTTTGCTTTACATTTTGGCAGATGAAAGTAGTATAGAGTAATGAATGAATCTCTATTCACTTTACATCAGGTCAAAGGTTACATTGCAACTATCTATCTGATAGAATACCGGGACAAGGTTCTGTTGCTGGATGGTGGTGCCCGCCATGATGCGGCCCGGATTGAAGCCTGCTTTGCACAGGTTATGCAGCGGCCGATGTCTGATTTGAAGTTGTCTCTGGTTTCGCATATGCACCCGGATCATGCCGGTGGGGCGCCGCTGCTGCGGCGGCAGTTCGCAATTCCGATTGCGGCCCATTATGAAATTGATCGTTGGTATCGCGGGTCGCGCGGTGTCGCGCAGCATCTTATTGATACTCTTTTGGGGCACTACTCAGCCCGGCAGCAGTTCGGCCGACTCGAGCGGGCCTGGTACCCGCGGCGGCTGGAGCCGGATTACCGGCTCTATGACCGGGAGACTCTGCCGCTCTTTCCGGATTGGATTGCCTACGCCACTCCCGGACACACCCTTCACGATATGGTTTTTTACCACCCGCAGGAGAAACTGCTCTATGTCGGTGATTTGATAATTATGGTCGGCGAAAAGATTGTTCTCCCTTTTCCGACGCTGTTTCCTGAGTTGATGGCTGATAGCTTAAAACGTATGGCCGAACTTGAAGTAAATAAGTTGCTCTTTGCTCACGGCGGTGTTCTCGAAATTGAAGATGCGAACACTTTTTTTACCGGTTTGCTGAATTTGGTCGGCATGCCAAACCGCCGAAGTTTCAGGCGGATTGAACCGTTATGTTCTCTGGCGGCGGATGTCCGGCTTTACAAAAAATCCCGTAAAAATGTGGGTGCTGCCCGCAAATAAGTGTTTTTGTCAGGTTATTTTCTTGTTAAAAAACCAGAAAATAACCTGTAAATCACTAATCAAGATTAAAATAGTTGTCTTTACTGTGAGATTGTGTTACGGTGATTTTAATTTAACTTTCACCATCCAAGACGTTTATACCTTTTGGGTTCAAAGGCGTCAAGAAAACCGAGATGGTGCGAGTTTAGGCTTCGCCCCTCCGTAACTGGGGTCAAACTTGACATGTTGCTGGGAAACGC
>JAOZKP010000247.1 GCA_029935295.1 bacterium
TGTTTATTGACGGGTCAGGGCGCGGTAGATTCGGGGGAGTTTGTCGGGGAGCTGTTTGACGTCGGCGATGACGGTGTGGTGAACATCGCCGTAGAGGTTGTCGAGGTGGGCCGAGTTACTGGCATTGACAGTGATCGCGTGGACATGAACAAAGGCGCTGCGGCTTTCGCGGATGGCGCTGCGACTGTCGGCAATTGCATATTCGTTACTGTAGTCCTGATCATTGGGGAGGCCGTCACTTAAGATAATCATCAATTTAATTCGGGCAGGATACTCTTTGAGCTCTTTCGCAGCATGGCGGATAGCGGGACCCATGCGCGTATTTTTCTCCGGCCGAATGCCGCCGATGCGGCCTTTAATCTGATTATTTAAGGGTTCAGCGAAATCTTTCAAATAAAAAAACTCGGTTGCGAGCCGGCCAGAGCCGGAAAAACCGGCTAAAGCGTAGGCATCTCCGACTCGCTCCAAAGCCTCACAGAAGAGTACCAGTGCCTCTTTTTCCACTGCGAGAATAGATTTACCACTGCCGTCCTGCACCGGTTTCCGGGTTGATGATGAGAGATCGACCAGCACAAAAACGGCAACGTCACGATCCACTTTCAGGCGTTTCCGATAGAGACGGTCGTCCGGAGTGATCCGCATTTTGCGATCAAGTGCGTATTCTAAAAGGGCATCATAGTCGAAAGCATCACCTTCAGGCCAGTGCCTTAAAATCTGGATTGCTTCCGGCCGAATTAATTCAAAATTACGCCGAATTCGATGAATCAGGCCATAATTATCAGTAATCGCCTGTTGATAAAAACTATCATCACCAGCAACCCGCCGATGTTCCAACAATTTGACATGATTTTTGAGATAATCATTCAGGCGGTAATCCCACTCGTCATACCAGAAAGTCGGCACCGGCTCGGATCTGTCGGCAACCGCCCCGGCGAGTGCAGCTTCGGGAAAGAGCTCTTTTAAGTCAATATCCGGTGGCAGCTTTCTGATTTTCGCCCCCTGCCGGTTGCGCAGATTTCCAGAGCACTCCAACAGCTGTTTCAGCAACTCCGGCGTCAACTCCAGAGTCTCATTATTGAGGATATTTTTCAACAGACCCTTATCAACTTCAACTCCCTGCTCGGCCAACTCCTCGCGCCAGAGATGGGCTTTTTTCTCGCTCTCCTGATGCGCCATATAGACCAGATCAAAACGCAGGCGCCGCTGGAAAGGAAAGGCAAAGTTTACAAATCCGGCCATATCAGATTCGACCGTCAAGAGGTTTTCAACCTGCGGATAAACTGCAGCCACCCAATCGGCTGATGCCGAGACCGTAGCCTCCGAACTCTTAAGGGGTGCGGCCGCCTCAATCGAGCCGTCAAGTTCGCTGAAAACATTTTCCGGCAAATTGAGACGACTCTCATTCGGGCCGCAACTCGAAACCATTTGCATATAGAGATAACGGGCAAGTTTCTCTCCGGCGGAAGCCGCATCCGGCAGCGGCGGCAAAGCGCCGGTAATCAGGTCAACCCGCCGGGCAAATCCGGGATAATAGCACTCCAGAAAACTGTGTATCCGGGAAAATTCCGCCAGATTAAAAAGTTTTTCGGCGAGATCGGGATGTGGAAAAAGGGCGAAAAAGGCGTAATAATCGGAAAATTTAAAAGCTTCGGACGGGATTGTTTGTTGGTTTTTGCCAGGCATCGGTATTGCCATCCCTGATGCCTGGCAGCTATGTTGCCACTGCATCAGATCGAAGCTGAAACTCTGAGCTTCAATCGCTGCAAGCTCAAGCCCGGCCAACAGGCGATAATAATTTTCATTCTCTTTAACTGTTGCGCCGAGTTCCATCTCCGCCGGTAAAAATATCTTTTTGCCGTTGGTACAGCTTACGGTTTGGTAAGTTACCGGGGCCTTAGGAATTTCTTTGAGTGGCCGCACCGAAATTGCCTGACCGCTGCGGGCATTGAGATAACGATGCAGGGATGTCAACTGGGAGGCTAGCGGGGCCATGGTTTGCAGCTGATGGCAGAGATTTCGGCCAGCAATCGCCTCGAGGCCTAGAAAACGGCTGCGGCGCTCGCCCTGATCGTCACCATCTAAAGCAACATCAATAAACTCTTTAAGCTGCGGCTCTTTGAGAAAGCGGACGCCGCGCTCAAGCCCCCGCAAAAATGCTGGCGCCAGCTGCCGGTCAACCGCAATCACCCGCTCCAACTGAATGGCCTGCCAAAGCCTTTTATCCGGGCTCAAACCTTTAATCCCGGTCACCAGACGCTCAACCAGACGTACCAGCTCTTTTTCAACAACACCCTGTTGCAATGCCGCCGCAATCATCCGGGCAAAACTGACCCCAAGTTCTGCCCCACCAATTTCTAACAAAGCCAGGACACCGTTAGTCACTTGCCCCAGAGGATACGGCCCCCAGGGGCCGATATCGCGAAAAAAACCAAGCGTTAAATCGTACAGTAAAGAATCATCAGCGGCACAGACAACAACAAACTTTTCCGCCGCCGACCGCGCCAGAACCGGCGTCACCTGTCCGGCCGCTGTCACCGCATCAAGATATGCAGCAACGCCCCGGCCGTCATGTTGTGACAGCAATTCACAACACCCGGCCGCCAGCGCGGCCGCAACCTCCGGGTTATGGTTCAGCCAGCTCTCAACCAACACCGCAATCCGTTCGGCAATTTCACCCCCCGGCGACAGCTGACAACCATTAAACGATTGCAAAAGTCTTTCCCCCAGATCCGCATCCAATTGAAAGACCGGATCAAGGATAGAAAGATAGTCGTTGGCGGCTTCATAAATCATAGATTTCTGCTACACTTTGAAATTTTTTTGCCCAATTACAATTGCTGAACTCGTAAAAAATCCAGAAGCTCAGACTTCTCTGGGATCGGTTAACAGGCTTATCCCCCGCAAAATTTCATACATTCGATCTTTGCTTACGGTACCTATTTTTTCAACCAGATCGGTTTTATTTACGGTATAAATTTGGGTAATATTAACGACACTCTTTTTAGGCAGGTTGGCTTCACCTTTTTTAAATGTCACATTTCCCGGAGATGCCCCTCTTTTCAAATTCGACGTCAGAGAACAGACAGCTACGGTATTGATATTGCTAGAATTAAACAAATTATTCTGAATTACGACATGGGGATGCCTGTAGCCCGGCTCCGAACCACTTGGAGAACTGAAATCAATCCAATAAATTTCCCCCTGCCTGATTACCATGATTCATCTCCCAGGCTGTCAATATATTTCCTCCGCATTCCACTTTGAACAATTTTTTCTTCTGCATCGGGGAGATCGCTGAATGCGTCATTTATTTGAGCCAGTAATTTTTGACTTTCCTGTTTTTTAATAAAATCCTGCACGGCCAGAACAAACAACCTGCTTCTAGAGACTTTAAGCTCTTCCGCTATTCTATTGACTTCTATCAGCAAGTCTTCCTGCATGGATATTGCTGTTTTTACGCTTGTCGCCATAATTCACTCCGCCTTCAGGATGCCAGCATATTTATCGTTCAGATATTATTATAACCATAAGTTATACCATTGTCAATAAATTCAAGGCAAATATTTACGGTAAATAAGTATAAATATCAAAGAAAGATATCGGAGATTATCTCATTTAACGTCAGGAGCAGACCGGGGTCGTCGGTCAAGGGCTGAGCGATGGCGATTTTGCAGGCCCGGGCCGGGTTTATGCCGCAGCGGATGAGCTGGCCGGCGTAGATCAGAAGCCGGGTACCGGCGCCTTCGGCCAGGCCCTGCTCGCGAATCTGGCGGATTTTACCAGCGAGATGAACCAGGCGGGTCGCCATTACCAATTCAATTTGACTCTCTTTGGCGACAATCTTACTTTCAGCTTCGGCTTCCGGATAATCGAATTCGAGCGCGACAAAACGCTGCCGGGTGCTCTGTTTCAAATCTTTCAAGACTGATTGATAACCGGGATTGTAAGAGATCACCAGTTGAAAATCAGGGTGGGCCTTGACGACTTCGCCGCGTTTATCGATCGGCAAAAGCCGCCGGTCATCAGCCAGCGGATGAATAACCACAGTCGTATCTTTGCGGGCCTCAACAATCTCATCGAGATAACAGATCGCCCCGCCGCGCACCGCCTGAGTCAAGGGGCCGTCCATCCAGACGGTTTCATCACCGGTCAAAAGATAGCGCCCGACCAGATCAGCGGCAAAGAGATCTTCATGGCAGGAGATCGTAATCAGAGGCCGCTTCAAGCGCCAGGCCATATACTCAACAAACCGGGTCTTGCCGCAACCGGTCGGCCCTTTCAACATCAACGGCAGACGCTCACCGCAGGCCGCCTGATAGAGCTCAACCTCATCCGCCACCGGCAAATAGAAAGGCTCGTCTTTAATCAGATAATCACTTAAAGGTTTAACTTCCAACAT
>JAOZKP010000675.1 GCA_029935295.1 bacterium
CAGGAAGATGCACATGATGAACACCAACCATTTTTTTGCGCTTGAATCCATGGTTTTCTCTCCTGAAATAAAAGGTTATAAAATAATTAGGTTTAAAAAATTAGTTGTGTCATCAATGGGGTAGAGCTTCCAGAATCATCAGTGTGGTTATAAAAACCATACCGGCAAGTCCGATGAAAATCGGCAGACTTTTGTTGCTGGTGGCTTTGACAATAAAATTGTCGACCAATGGCCAGCAGATAAAGATGCCGATGACGACCATGGGAAAGAAGATACCTATAGTTTCCGGCATCATCTTGATCCATTTGTACATTGGATAAAAATACCACTCCGGTTTGATATGTTCTGGAGTGATCAGAGGGTTGGCTTTTTCACCGACTTCGACCGGTAGGACAATTGCCAGGACGCAGCAGAGGAAAAAGAGAAAAAGTCCTATATTGACCTCGGTCAAAACATGATCGGGAAAAAAACGATAACCCTCTTGTGGTTCTTGTTGTTTGTTACTCATAGTTATACTCCTATTCGTCACCGCGTGAGAGGCCCTTAACAACTTCCCTCTGGATGCCGGCCAGATGTTCGGTTACGCCGTGCAGGCGGATCAGAACAATATGGACAAAGACCAGGAGGAATGTGATACTTGGCAGGATAGCGGCGTGGAGGATGAAAAAGCGGTTCAACGTGGCTTCACCAATAGCCTCACCTCCCAGCATGAAGCGGGAGAGAAAGGATCCGATAAGTGGGGTTTTAGCCGCAATCCCGGTGCCGATAGTCATGGCCCAGTAGGACATCTGGGTGTAGACCAGGGAGTATCCCGTAAAGCCTAAGCCGAAGGTCAGGAGCAGGAGGATGGCACCAGTCATCCAGCACAATTCCCGTGGATGACGGTAAGCTCCGGTCGCAAAAACCCGGATTGCGTGCAGTGATACGGTTACGATCATGATCTCCGCACTCCAGCGATGGATTGAACGCAGCCACCAGCCGTAAGGGATTTCGGTGGTGATCTTGACCACACTTTCATAGGCCATATCGGGATGGGGGACATAGTGAAAGGCGAGCATCATGCCGGTAATTACTAAAATTAAAAACATAATCGCCGGGACACCGCCCAGACAGTACCACCAGAGTTTCATGTGGTGGGGCAGGATCTCACCAACCGCTTCATCTTTGACCTTATTCCAGTCAACCGGCAGGGTTTTGTCGATCCAGCC
>JAOZKP010000676.1 GCA_029935295.1 bacterium
CAGCTTCGTTTGTACGGTTAATCCACCAGTCCTGCCCCTTGATCAAAAAATAACGCCCCTTATTATCTACCCCTGTCTGATCTAACCCTGATCGCGCCAGACATATCGAATAATAGATTTTGCCGCCGGGGCGCAAAATCGAATAAATCTGCTTGAGCCACGCTGTGATTTGAGCGTGATTGAAATGCATTATTGTCGCAATAGAAAATACGCCGTCAAATGACTCCGGGGGATAGATTTTAAGTTCTTCAGGGATTTGTAGGATTTTCATCCGATCTGTTAGTTCCGGATGTAGACGGAGAGCTTCAGATACCATCTCTGAACTGCTATCTAAAGCCGTAATATCCATGCCTTTGTGTAAAAGAAATACGGCATCACGACCACTGCCTGCACCGCACTCAAGTAGGCGATCCCCTGGGGAGAAGAATTCCGCCATCTTTTCATGAGTTGTGGTCATCTCTGCTTGCTCGTAACGGTTTACCAGGATTGCTGCATGGGTGTCATAATAATGTTGAGTTGGCGATGGTTTATATAGGTCACTCATTTGATTATTCTTCATCAGTATATTGCCGACAATTCGTTTAGTAGAAATAGTTACTTGGTGAAATAGCTAAGAAAATCTTGATACTTGAGTTATCTTTTTTACCCCACTCTCCAAGCAGATGCAAACCATTTTTCCTATAGATAATCCTTACTACGTTTTTTCGGCACCCGCACAGACGTTGGCACGTTATGGTTATAGTTTATTTGTAAACGGTACGGTTGGGTGCGGCGGTGGATTTTATAGTTGAAGATGAAAATATGTTGGAAGTGGCACAGTGGGTTATTGTAAACACGCCCTTCGATCGGCTCTATTTTTATGGTGAAGGTAAACCCGTTCACGTAAGTTTTGGGCCAAACCATGACCGCCAAATTGTTCGTATGTTCTCCTCTACCTCTGGTCGTTTGGTGCCGAGGGTAATGTCGTCGGAAACTTTAACGATGGGAGAATAAGCGTAAAGAATCATTCGGTTATGCACCCGTTTGTCAGAAAAAGAAGCACCCAGCAAATGATACAACAACTGAAAATTCCAATCAGTAAAAATATTTGAGTCAACGCCGCAACCCGGCCTCAAGATGATTTTGCAGCGAAAGTATCTGCGAAAAGCTTCAGAAGTTATGCGGCGGGAACAAAAGTTGAAGGAGTGGGAAAGATATTTGCGAAAATT
>JAOZKP010000677.1 GCA_029935295.1 bacterium
ATATCAACGATACCCGCGCCCTCCATGTCGCCGGTCTCGTCCGCGACGGCCTCCGCAATCAAAGTAAAATTGTCGCCGCCTCACGAATCCTCGTCCTCGGTGCCTCCTATCGTGAAGATGTCGGCGACACCCGCTACAGCGGCTCCGAACTAATAGTCCGTAAACTCACCGAAATGGGGGCCGATGTCCAAGTCCACGACCCCTATGTCAAACATTGGTGGGAACTCGAAAAACAAGATACCTATCCGGCCCCCGGCCACTCCTGGTCTCGCTTTTTCCGCAACCAAGAGAGCCTCTCCGATATCCGCATCAGCAAAGACCTGAATGCCTCTCTCAAAGGCGTCGACGCCGTCATCCTCGCCGTCCGCCACGACGCCTACCAAGAACTCGAACCCGAACAAATAATCGCCATGATCGGCAACCCCGCCGTCATCATAGATTGCTTCGCCATGCTCAGCGACACCCAAATCAAAACCTTCTTCGCCGCCGGCTACGAAGTCAAAGGCCTGGGTCGAGGGCATATGAAACGTTTGAAAGAAGAAGTTGCAGAAAAGTAAATTTAAGTTCTGTTTTTTTTAGGAGGGTGAAATGCTGGCTACAGAAAAATTGGAAGCAGAAAATCTAATACAAAAGCTTCCAGATGAGAGTACCTTTGAGGATATTCAGTACCATCTCTATGTTGCAGAGAAACTGAAAAATGCTCGACAACAAATAAAAGATAGAAAAATTCATTCGCAGTCAGAAGTTGAAAAAAGGCTTGATAAATGGATTATGAAGTAATTTGGACGGATGAATCATTGTGTGATGTTGAGTCAATCGCCAAATATATTGAAAAAGATTCATTTTTCTATGCGAGTTCAGTTGTGACAAAGATTATTGATACAACAAAGAATCTTGAATTATTTCCTTTTACGGGACGTATTGTACCTGAAGAAAATGATGATTCTGTAAGAGAGCATTTTGTGTATAATTACAGGGTTATTTATGAGGTTAGGGGGCGAGTGGTTTATGTGTTGGCTGTTGTGCATGGAAAGAGAGTACTTTACCCTGAGTTTCAAGAAAGAATAAATAACCAGCAGCATGCTAATTGAAGTTGACGAAATCCTTTATACGTCACGAAGAAAAAATATGACTAACAAAACTTCGATTACCTCAACCATATCCCTGAGCTCGACCGGCGAAGAGTGCACTCTCCCCGTCGAAGA
>JAOZKP010000678.1 GCA_029935295.1 bacterium
CCGGACAATTAGTACTTCGCATACATCTTTATTACTGGACGGCTCTTTACTCCGAATTCATACGATTTCTATTCTCGCAAGAAAGCCACCGCCAGCTTATTAAACTCTTCCGCATGTTCAAAATTAGGAACATGACCCGCATTGTCAATGATCTTCAAGCAAGAACCTTTCAAAATGTGGTGCATCTCTTGCCCACAACTCAAAGGGACTGCCTTGTCTTCCTTGCCCCAGACGAGCAGAATCGAAACTTCCATTTGAGCTAAACAACGTATCTCAAAGCTTAGCTTGTCAAAAAAATCCTTGCGGAGAATTGCCAGTAATACCTCTGTCGTGCCTTTGATTTTGTGAAACCGCATCACATTCTCGAAGTAGCTATCCGTAAGGAGTTCCTTATTTTGAATCCATAAATCTCCTAGGTTCTTTCTCCTAACCGCATCAATATTCAACCCCCAAAAGAACTCACCAATTCGGGGCAGGTTGAAGAACTTTCCCGTCAAGGGCAATGGATTGGGAACACCAACTGGATCTACTAGCAGTAGCTTGTTAACCCTTTGTCTATGTTGCACGCAGAAAAGAATAGCAGTACCACCTCCCATAGATTGACCCATAAGAGATGCGCTCTGAATACCAAGGCTGTCCATAAACAGTACCAACTGTTCAACATAAAGCTGGTAGTCGTAATCTAATGGATCTCGCGTACTGTAACCAAAACCCCACAGGTCAAGCGCATAGACCTTAAAATTCTCGGCTAACACATCTATGTTGGCTGCCCATAGATATGAATCATAAAAGAAACCATGCAGAAGGATAAGCGGTTCTCCTTCCCCCTTTTCTATGTAGTGCGTCCTCCGTCCGTCCAAATCAACAAATTTACCTTGGGCATATTTACTGGCCCAAACATCAAGAGGTTGACTGTTCCAGCGAATAAACTCTGACATATCCTCTCTCTTTTCCTTGTGAACGTGTCACCCAAAACAACCCAGCTCAGTTGCCAAGATCGTGATACTTAAACAAATAACGAGCGACTATTCACTGTCAAGTGTATGTTTTTGTTCGGTGATTTTTGCCGATTTCTTCAAATTATCAAGGATAGGAATTTGACCCCAATCACGTTGATCGCCAGACGTTTCCCCCCCCCTACCATCTCGATTGGGGTTGTTGCTTTATAAATGGTGGCCAAGATATCCGCATGAGACCTAATCC
>JAOZKP010000248.1 GCA_029935295.1 bacterium
AAACGTAGGGCCTACTAGCATCCCCACAGGAAAAAGGCAAGTTTTTTCTAAACACCTATCATCACTTTCGAGCTTGAGCTTATCGCTGATCAAGGTTAAATTTGATAGTTTCACAATCTACTTTAGATTTACAACATAGATCTAAAAATATTTCAATTTTTATCCCAGAACTTCATTGATTACTTTATTTAAGTCTGCCAATTGAAACGGTTTGATTATAGATGCTTTAAAACCATATTTGAGACAATGAGCCATTACTGGATCATTGGCATAGCCACTGGCAACAATTACTTTTGCATCTGGATTTATTTTCAGTATTTCCTGTACTGCATCTTTGCCACCCATTCCTCCCGGGATTGTTAAATCCATAATGATTAGATCAATAGGGCAATCATTTTTGCAATATTCACTATATGTCTTAATTGCCTCATGGCCATTTGCTGCCAAAATAACTTCATGACCAAACCGGGAAAGCATTTGTTTTGTCATGTCCAGTATCATGACTTCGTCATCCATAATCATTATGGTGGCTTTACGTTCAGCTTCAACCAATTGCGATTTGGTTGGAACCTGCGAGGCTATTTCCTGGGAAGCCGGTAAGTAGATGGTGAATTTTGTTCCTTTGTTTGCTTTTGATTCTACAGAAATATTACCATCATGTTTGCTGATGACTGAATGGCAGATTGACAAACCTAAGCCGCTACCCATATGTTTGGTTGAAAAATAGGGGTCGAATATCTTATCAATATATTTTATAGGAATACCAGCACCTGGATCTTCAAAGGTGATTTTAATATAGGTTTTTCCAGGTAACAATAAATTCTCCTTGCTGATATCTGGAACATTTTTACATTTCACCTCGATTATGCCACCATCCGGCATGGCATCACGGGCATTAATAATAATATTTTGGATTACCTGGCTTATTTGACCAGTATCAATTTCAACCTGCCATAAATTTTCTGGAATTTGATAGTTACATATTGCCGTACTTCCATGAAGAACAAAATTGGCAGAATCAGTGATAATCTGAGATATGGACGCTGTTTTTTTGACAGGTACGCCACCTTTGGCAAAGGTGAGAAGTTGCTGAGTTAAATCTTTTGCTCTGATTGATGCTTTTTTTGCTGTCCCCAACAGTTGATAGGCTTTACTTGTTTCTTCGGTATATATTTCAGCAAGTTCAATATTGCCAAGGATGGCAGTAAGGATATTATTGAAATCATGGGCAATGCCGCCGGCAAGAACCCCAACTGATTCTAATTTTTGAACCTTCATTAATTCATCTTTTGTTTTTCGTTCCTCTGTTACATCGCGAAACACAAGAACCGTGCCGATAACTTCATTCTCTTTGTTAAAGATTGGAGCTCCGCTGTCTTCAATTAAATATTGGGTGCCATCTTTAGCAATAAGGGTAGTATGATTGGCAAGCTCAATAATTTGACCGGTATCAAGCACTTTTTTCGCTGGATTTTCGCAAACTTCACCGGTCTTTTCATTGACGATATTAAACACTTTTTGAATCGGTTTGCCCGCGGCTTCCTGCTGAGTCCAGCCGGTTAGCTTTTCAGTGACTTTATTAATCAAAACGATTTTGCCGTTAAGATCAGTAGTTATGACGCCATCACCGATGGAACGTAGGGTGACGGTAAGGTTCTCTTTCGATTCCGCCATTGCCTTTTCTGCTTGCCTGCTCTTTTCCGTCTTCTCGTGAAGTTGTTCTACCTTGTTCACCAGACGTTGAATATTCTCATTGTAGTTCTTTGTCAGTTCAGCTTGATTTTTTTTACTAAGCTCAAACTCAAGCTTGAGTTGTTCGTTCTCATTCAGAGCTGATTGCCCATAGGCAAACATATCAAGGTAACTGGCTGCAATACCGGCCAGATCGGCAATCATAAACTCAGGCACGCCCATATGCCAAAGTGCGGAACCTTTTAGAGTGAAAGAGAACCGCTCGGTTCGGGTAATAACGATACCCTGTACACGCTCCGTAAAGTTGTCCAGAAGTGATATGGCATCTTCAAAAGAATCTGCGTAAATAGCCACACGACCGCCCAAGAGATCATGTTTGGTGGGAGTTATGTTTTTGAACCCTTCGGGCCAATTTGGCTTGAGACTGATAAAACTATTCTTCATTGTCTTTCATCCCTATTGTGAGAATAACGGAAGTCATATTATGAAATATTGTTTTTTCATAACCATCGACACTCTTTAATGGGCCAAATTCTCCAAATGATGGATAGCCGACAAGGGACTTTAGTTCAGGACATCCTTTAAGAATCTCCTGCGGTTCAAATTTCAGCCCATCCTTAAGCACAGATTTTCGTCCGGCACAACTGATGATCAGGGCGGCTTTTGGTTTAAATGGAAGTTTGCTCAAGCGGCCAGCAATGTTCTTGATATCTGAAATAATCATTTCGGGTGGCGTAAGGCAAATCCGCACAGTGCTGCCTTCCTCAATGCTGCCGAACAGCTCCGCGCTACCGCTGTCATCAAGATCCGGCACTCTGATACAACGAACCGTATTTTCCCCATTTTTACTTGTTAACTCAAGTGTTACCATGCCCTTGTCCACGGAGGTAAAAGGTTTTCCCAGCTGCTTTTCCACAAACGCCATCGCTGGGATGTTATCGATGGTTCTGACGAGTTTGTCATCACACTCGGTAACTATACCCGTTTCCCCCAGGGGGTGTTGCTGGTTGGCGCAACAAATGTCATAAGCGAGTGGACCTTCCGCAGCAAGCATTACTATATGATCGGTTGTGACCTGCCTGTTGGCATAGATAAAGCACCCTTTCTTCTGGAAATCGTCTGCAGCAAATCCACCGACAACAGGAACCGATGTGGTCTCCTGGATAGCAGTGGTAATCCGGGTTGCATTGGTTTTGAAATCGGTAGCGATGAAATATAGGGCAGGATCAGTAGAACAGGCCTGGCGCAGGTTTTCCAAGCACCTTTTGGTGGCACCCTCAGGGTCTTTTTCTGCCCCAGGTTCGAGGGTCAGGTGCCACTTGATTGTGTTGTCTGTGTTAATGGCAAGTGCTGCAACACCGATATTCCCAACTTTGTGCTGTTCGAAAAAGCCGTCGCTGGTATTGCCGATAAGAACCAGATCATTTGATCCGAGTTCATCATATATCGCTTCCAGAAGCTCAGGAGAGCCTTTATAATGGATGGAGGAAAATAAAAATATCACCTCCGGGTTAATATCCGCCAGCTGTTCGCCAATCTCTACTCCGGCACGATATGGATCCATATTGACAGAAAAACATGATTTTGTATTCATTGTTTTAACCCTCTGTTACTTTGGAGTTGTAATTGCTTTTTTAGTATTCCTTTTTTTGTTATACACCAACAACCACACACACACACACCCGAAAAGAAATCAAACCCGTTTAACTGGATACAGCTTTGCCCACAGTTTCCATCAACTCTCGAAATTGAAATGGTTTAACTATCGCAGCACAAAAACCGTACTCGCCAAAATCAGCCATCACCGGATCGTTAGAGTAACCACTGGAGACTATAACCTTCGCCTCCGGATCGATTTTATGAATCTCCTTAACTGCATCCTTGCCGCCCATGCCACCCGGAATAGTCAGATCCATAATAATAAGATCAATCGACGCACCGGCCTCCTTTGCCTTTTGAAAAAGCTGAACCGCTTCGTTCCCATCTTCAGCGAGCACCACTTCATAACCGTTTCGTGAGAGCGCTTTTTCGGCTAGAGATCTTATCATTTCTTCATCATCCATGACCATTACTCTACCTCGGCCAACTACTGGCGGCACAACAACGGCTTCTTGCCCAAACTCTGGCCTCTCTTGAGATGCCGGAAGATAGATTGTGAAGGTAGTTCCCTGACCGGGTTTAGAATCGACGGTGATGTAACCGTTATGCTTACTTATGATGGAATGGGTTATCGCCAATCCCAAACCACTGCCTTTCTGCTTAGTGGTAAAGTAAGGGTCAAATATTTTGTCAAGCATGTCAGTCGGAATACCGACACCTTGATCTTTAGCAACGATTTTTATATAATTTCCGGGGCTGACAGGGATTATATCATTCGACTCCAGGCAATAGTTTAAGCAATCTATCACAATGGTACCACCGGATGGCATGGCTTGACTGGCATTGACAATAATATTTTGAATAACCTGGCTAATCTGTCCCGTATCAACTGCCACCGGCCAGAGTTCATCACCAAAGTTAAAATCACAACGGACGTTACTGCCTCTCAGAACAAACTCGGCTGAATCTTTGATGATTTCATCAATTTCCGCGATTTTCTTGACTGGTTCACCGCCCTTGGCAAAGGTCAGTAACTGTTGGGTTAGATCTTTAGCCCGCAAGGAGGCCTTTTCGGACTCTA
>JAOZKP010000679.1 GCA_029935295.1 bacterium
GTGATTTAAGAGCTGTTTTTACTTAAAGTGGTCGCCTTATACGACTTTCAGGATACTATATGTGTTAGTACAGTGAATACCTTTGATATTTATTTAAGGAAATAGAAAGGGACGATGCTCTGTTTTCTTTTTAAATATTACGGTTAGCTAATATAATTTCCGAAGATCGTTGGTGATGTTGTGGAATATTTACAGGTATTTGAACCTTATGCATAAAAAGGAAACTGAAAATAGTGGCAATTCCTAACTACCAAACGATCATGCTTCCGCTTCTAACTTTAGCATCAGATGGAGAGGAACATAAATTCAGTCAAGCAGTTGAAATATTGGCGGATAAATTCAGCCTTTCAACAGAAGAAAGAAATGATCTTCTTCCAAGCGGTAATCAAGCTGTTTTCAATAACCGAGTTGGATGGGCGCGTTCTTACCTCAAACAAGCAGGCTTGCTTGCCTCGCCAAAGCGAGGATTTTTTACTATTACACAAAAAGGCTTGGGACTACTTAATACAAGCCCAAAGAAAATAGATAAATCAGTTCTGGAACGATATCCAGAATTCATTGAATTCAAAAATCGAAAAAAAGAAAAGAATGAAAATGATACCCAGGTAGAAATATCTACTGAACAGGACTCCACACTGACTCCTGAAGATGCCCTTGCCATTGCATACAAACAACTTCGCATGGCTCTTGAATCAGAGATTCTCACTTATGTTAAGGAATCATCACCTTCATTCTTTGAACGTTTGGTCGTTGATCTACTTGTAAAAATGGGTTATGGCGGAAACCGCAATAATGCAGGAAAGGCTCTTGGGAAAAGTGGTGATGGTGGAATTGATGGCATTATTAATGAAGATCGACTCGGTTTAGATGTAATTTACATTCAGGCAAAACGCTGGGAGGGGTCGGTTGGCCGCCCGGAAATACAGAAATTTGCGGGTGCACTGCAAGGGCAGCGCGCCAGAAAAGGTGTATTTATTACGACATCCTCATTTACTAAAGAAGCAATAGAATATGCCTCGCTCATTGAATCAAAAATAATCCTCATTAATGGTGAGCACCTTTCACAGCTTATGGCCGAGCATAATGTTGGGGTTTCTATCGTCGGCCAGTACGAAGTCAAAAAACTTGACTCCGATTATTTTGATAATTAATAAAGGACAATGACAGGGTCAAGAGCAACTTCGAACTTCGACAGACTTCGA
>JAOZKP010000048.1:0-5812 GCA_029935295.1 bacterium
ACTAATCATGATAATATTGGTTTGTTTTATAAAAATCAAGTCTTTTTTCCCTTTTAATGTATCTATCAGATAAATTTTTCTTCACCTCAGCTCTTGACATTTTGTTTCAAGGTATGCACTATGGAAGGAAGTAAAACTGATTTTTCTGTTCCAGACTGAGTTTACATCTTGATTTGAGGAAATAAAATGTTAAAACTTTTTCTTGCTTTTACCATAGTTCCGGCCATAGAAATTTTTCTTTTTATCCGTTTAGGCGGTGCCATCGGGCTTTTTAACACATTTCTGGTAGTTATTCTGACCGGGATAATCGGGGCCGGGCTGGCCCGCTGGCAGGGGGCGGAGACGATGTTCAAAATTCGTCAGAGCCTGGGCCGGGGCGAAACTCCGGCCGAAGAGATGATTGATGCGGGCCTGATTTTTGTCGCAGGAATGGTGTTGTTAACCCCGGGTTTTCTCACCGATACCATCGGCATCCTTCTGCTCTGGCCCCTGACCCGGCGCCACCTCAAAATTTTCCTCCGCCGCAAATTTGACCAATGGATGGCCTCCGGTCAAATAAACATAGTGCGATATCGATAGGTTCTCTCGACTGGCAATCAATTAAATACCCATAAGTCAAGCCTGACGTCAGCATGAGTCCTGACGCCAGCATCGCCAATACCTGTAAGTCAAGCCTGACACCCTGACACCATAGTCCCATAGTCACCCACCATAGTCACCATAGTCCTGCCAGCATCACCCTGACACCAGCATGAGTCAATTCTGACCCTAGGACTGACTCCAATGGATATCGAGAACGCCACAACCATTGCTTCGCCCACTTCGACGGGGTCGCAGCTTTATAAATGGTGGGTTAAGATTTGGGCTTGCTTGTGAATATCTTGCCACCATTTATAAAGCAACAACCCCAATCAAGACTGTTGGGGCCAAGACTGGTATCCGAGTCGACATCCGGGTCAGACATCTGGGTCAGGAGACATCCGGGTCAGGCTTGACTTATGGGTATTCTACGAAGGAGAGAGCATAGGTATTTATTGGTTTTTGGTTGGTTCGGGGCAGGTTGGTAGAATTATCGTGAAAGTCGTGCCATTCTCCGGATTGCTGGCAACCGTGATTTCACCGCCGTGAGATTGAATGATCCCGTATGATACAGACAGGCCGAGGCCGGTGCCGTGATGGCCTTTGGTGCTGAAAAATGGATCAAAAAGTTTCTCAATATTTTCTTCCGGAATACCGCAGCCGGTATCCTCAATACTGACGTAGATGTGATCTTTGATGGTTCCCGTTCCAGTTTTTATAGTCAGCGTTCCTCCTTCCGGCATTGCCTGGCCGGCATTTATCATCATATTGATCAAAACCTGTTCAATCTGAGACGCATCTATCAGAATTTCCGGCAGATCCGGGTTATACTCTTTAATTACCTCAATATCTTTGAAATCGACATTATGTTCGATCAGGGCGGTAGTCCGGTCGATGACCTTACGCATCGGTTGCTGAGTTTTTTGTGAGTCTGAAACCCGGGCGAAGTCCAGCAGCTCTTTTACGATTTTGGAACAGCGCCGGGATTCGTGAATGACGGTTTGGCAATCCTCCTGTAACTCTTCGTTTAGGTGTGGATCACCGGAAATGAGTGAGGCGTGGATCATAATGCCGGTAAGGGGGTTGTTGAGTTCATGCGCAATTCCAGCGACAAGTTCTCCGAGGGAGGCGAGTTTTTCTGAGCGCACCAGAACTGACTGCATCTCCTTAATCTCGCGGGTCCGCTCTTCAACTCGACTTTCCAGGGTTGCGGCCCACTCATCTCTCTCCTCCTGGTTCTCTTTAAGTTTACCGGTCATATCGTTGAAGGCTTCAGCAAGTTCTCCTAATTCATCCCCGGGAACGGATTTTATAAAGCGCCAGTTGCCTTTACCAACGGAGCGGGTGTGTTCGAGCAGCGTATGTACGGGTTGAATAATCAGCCGCTTGGTGAGCAGTGTTAGACAGAGAGAGATTGAGAGGATCAGGAAAAAGATTTGAATAATGGTATTGTTGCGATAATTGCGGATCATTGCCAACATCGGTTCGGCTGAGATAGTGATGTCAAGCAGGCCGAGAAAACGGGTGTCCTGAGAGTGAAAATGGCATTTGCTCGTGGTCCAGCAGGTTCTTTCGTTACAGATAGGTCGGAAAAGCGTCAGTACCTTTTTTCCGTTACTGTCAAATAGCATCCGGCTGCGGGCCAGGGGTGACGGGTCTTTTTGCGGTATCTTATCATCATGGCAGACCATGCATTCGAGATTATTTTTTATGTCCAGGATGGTACCGATTTCACTTTTCTGGGTCGAAAAAGCGATCGTTCCTTCCTGGTTGAGAATGCGGATGCGTTCAATTCCTTTCTGTTTGCCCATCTCCCCGATGGTTACCTGGATCTGATCTCGGTTATTATCCAGCATCTGGTGAAAAACAGCTCTGAAGATAGTTTCGCTTAAATGGTCGAGGGAGGCTACGGCAGTTTGGCGGAAGGCATATTTTAAGGTGGAAATATTGAAATAACCGAAGAGAAGTGAAGTGAATAGCAGGACAATTCCCGTAATAAGTGAGATCTGAACGATAAGTTTCAGACGCATATAAAATTTCCTTAGTTAAATTCTCAGGGCGAAATTCGGGTGATGAATTTGGTGTCAGGAGTGATCTCTTATGGAAATGCTGTGCTTCTTTAGCATTGCCTGAAAATTAGGTCGTAGCATTCCGACTTCCCGGGCGGCTTTGGTGACGACCCAGTTGTTGCGTTCAAGCGCCTGGATCAGAAAGGCGCGTTCAACCGGACCGACCGCTCTTTCCCGGACCTGACGCTTGGCTTCCTTCAGGCTTTCGGCACTCTGCGGAATTGTTTCCGGGAGGATTTCCGGCAACGCGTCGGCGGGGGCTTGAATCTCCAAATCTTCGGGCTGGATGAGTTTGTGGCGGGTGAGGACGACGGCTCTTTCAATGATATTTTCCAGCTCCCGGACATTACCGGTGAAAGGATGGGATTCGAGGATGACCATGGCCGCCGGCGACATTCCATGAATCTCTTTATCGATCTCCTCGGAGAATTTTTTCAGAAAATGGTCGACAAAAAGCGGCAGGTCGCCATTGCGTTCAACTAGAGGCGGCAGATTGACCGGGATGATGTTAAGTCGAAAGAAGAGATCCTGGCGGAAAAGCCCTTCATTGACGAGATCATTAAGATCCCGGTTGGTGGCGGTGATGAGGCGGATATCAATCGGGATAGGTTTGGTGCCGCCGATGGGAGTTATTGTAAACTCCTGGAGAACCCGCAGCAGTTTGCCTTGGGTTGCGAGGCTGATATTGGAGATTTCATCCAGGAAAAGAGTGCCGCCGTCAGCGACCTTGAAGAGGCCCATTTTGGTTTGTACCGCACCTGTAAATGAGCCTTTGACGTGGCCGAAGAGCTCGCTTTCGAGCAGATTTTCGACCAAAGAAGTACAATCGACTGCGACAAAAGGTTTATTGCAGCGCATACTGTTTTTATGAATGGCCTTGGCCACCAGCTCCTTGCCGGTGCCGCTCTGGCCGTTGATTAGCACCGTGCTGTCAGTCGGCGCTACCTGTTTGATGCGGGTATAGACCTTCTGCATCGCCGCACTTTCGCCGACAAAAATCTCAAAACCGTTCGGGCTCGGACCTAATGCGGGGTGCGATTTCTGCATCTGCGCGGCTCGCTGTTCGAGCGCCTTTTCCACCATCGCGATCATCTGTTCAGGTGTAAACGGCTTGGAAATGTAGTCAAAAGCGCCGTTTTTCATTGCTTCCACGGCGGTATCTACGGTGGAGTAGCCGGTGATGATGATAACCGGCACATCCGGTTGCAGGATTTTGATGGCTTTTAAAACTTCGATGCCGTCCATGCCCGGCATTTTAAGATCAGTTATAACAATATTAAAAGGTGCTTTCTGAAGTTTTTCAATGGCGCCAAAACCGCTTTCAGAGGAATCTGCCAGGTACCCCCGGCCCTCCATGACCCGGCAGAGTCCTCGCCTGATTACCGCTTCATCATCAACTACAAGAACCTTCACGCCGGTCATATTTATACTCCCATTGAGGTGTAAACACCTTACTGAAAGACTTGTTATTATCTTTACGTAAGCATTTCTTGCTACATTATAACCGACAGAATTAGTTTGTCAACTGGTAATATTATACTGTCGACTGTCTACAGTCGACAGTATGCGTCTGTTTTTTATGTTAAAATGCAACCGGGCGCTTGAGTAATACGTTTTTCTCTGTGAACTCAGGACGGTCTGTGGTAAAAAAGATATTAGGATTAGTTTATAAAATAACGACTTATCAGGGTGATATACCTTTGTTACCATTAAAGCAATACATAGATCATTTACAGCCGGGAATTATCTCGGTAGCCGGAAATGAAAATATGCCAATCGTCGGTGCGACTAATGATTCCCGCAGAGTTAAACCGGGTTGGCTTTTTGTTGCGGTTAGCGGCGCGGTTGATGATGGGCATCGTTATCTTGAGCAGGTTTTAGCCGCCGGTGCCGCAGCTGTAGTCAGTGAACGTGAGTTGAAATTGCCGGCCGGGGTTGCCGGAATCCAGGTAGTCGATGCTTATACGGCGGTTGCCGGGGCGGCGGAGGTTATGTATGGTTTTCCGGCCCGTCAACTTGAACTTATCGGGATTACCGGGACTAACGGCAAAACCACCACAGCTTTTCTGCTGCGGGATATTTTTAAGCAGAATGGTGAAAAAGTGGGGATGGTCGGGACCGTCGGTTACGACTGTGGCGGAAGTTGGGAAACCGCCGCGCGGACAACGCCCGATCCCTTTATTTTGCAATCGCTTTTTGCCAGGATGGTTAAAAACGGCTGCCGTCGGGCCATACTTGAGGTTTCAAGCCACGCCCTGATTCAGAACCGGTTGGGAGAGAGCCATTTCTGCGGTGCTATTTTTACTAATTTAAGCGGTGATCATCTCGATTATCACAAAAATATGGAAAATTATTATATCGCCAAGCGTATACTTTTTAAGCAGCTGCTCTTGCCGGATGCTATAGCGGTAATTAACGGTGATGATCATTATGGGCAACGCCTAGTCCGGGAACTTGCCGGTTGCCGGGTTGTGACCTGGGGGAAGCGCTATCGGAATGTTAATTATCAGTTGCGGATAATCAAAGAAGACCTTGCCGGTCAGACCGCACAATTGACCGGTAACGATGGTACCTGTCGCTGGCAGGCGCCGTTGGTCGGGCGTTATAATGCCGATAATATGGCCGCAGCCTTTTTGCTGGCGCTGGGATTGGGAGTTGCCCGTGACAAAATTGTGGCGGCACTTTTAGCCACCGCCGGGGTTCCGGGCCGTTTGCAGGCAGTGAGCTTTCCCAATAACTCGTTGGCTTTGGTCGATTATGCGCATACTGATGATGCTCTACTTAAAGTTCTGCAGACCTTAAAAGAGTTACCTCATAAACGACTGATAGTTGTCTTCGGCTGCGGCGGCGATCGTGACCGGCAGAAGCGGCCGCGGATGGGTAAAATTGCGGCAGATTATGCGGATTTTATCATCATTACTAATGATAATCCCCGCAATGAAGAGCCGGAAGTTATTGCAGCTGATATTCTAGTCGGGGTTCCGGCAGCAGCGGCGCATGAAATTATTCTGGATCGACGTCAGGCGATTGCTGCGGCAGTGAAAATGCTGCAGGCAGACGATATCCTGCTGCTCGCCGGAAAAGGGCATGAAGACTATCAGGAGATTGCCGGGAAAAGAGAATATTTCGACGATAGAGTAGAGTTGCTGCGCCTGCGGGGCTAG
>JAOZKP010000048.1:5912-13510 GCA_029935295.1 bacterium
AAAATAGGTTAAAAGAGCCGCTATGAATATTTTGGCAATTGAATCTTCTTGTGACGACACTTGTGCGGCCGTACTTGCGGATGAAAACAGAGTTCTTTCCAGTATCGTATCGAGTCAGGTGGCTCTGCACGGACTTTACGGCGGCATTGTGCCGGAGTTGGCGTCGCGGCGGCACTGTGAAAATATTCGCTGGGTTGTGGAACAGGCCCTGACTGATGCTGAAATCACCCTTGATGATATCGAAGCGGTTTGTGTTACCCGGGGGCCGGGGCTGGTCGGCTCGCTGTTGGTTGGGGTTGCTTATGCCAAGTCGCTGGCGTATGCCCGGAAAATTCCTTTAGTCGGGGTGAACCATGTTGAGGGTCATCTGCTCTCGCCGATGCTCACCAATCCCGAACTCGATTTTCCCTTTGTCGGCCTGGTTGTTTCCGGCGGTCATACGAGTTTGTATCTGGCGCGGGGTTGGCACGATTACGAGCTTTTAGGACGAACGATTGATGATGCTGCCGGTGAAGCTTTTGATAAAGTGGCGCGGATGCTGGATTTGGGTTTTCCCGGCGGGCCGGTGATTGAAAAACGGGCCCGAGCTGGTAACCCTGAAGCGATAAAATTGCCGCGGGCCTGGCTTGCAAAAGATTCGCTCGATTTCAGTTTCAGTGGTTTGAAAACTGCTGTACGCACGGCCTTGGAAAAGCAATCAAAATCCGGTGTGAAAGATTTGGCAGATCCAGAAAATTCAAATAAGTTGGCTGATAGTAAAAAAGATTCTGTTTCTGAATCTTTTATCAGTGATTTGGCGGCCTCTTTTCAGGAAGCCGTAACTGCTGTTTTGTTGCGTAAAACTTTAAATGCTGCGGCTCGTTTTCAGGTCAAAAATGTGGCCTTTGCCGGGGGCGTATCCTGTAATGGTTATTTGCGGCAGCGGATGCGGTCTGAGGCCGAGGCCCAGGGGCTTAATTTCTTTCTCGCACCGCCGCAATTTTGCACCGATAATGCCGCAATGATTGCTCTGGTCGGTAAACGTCGGTTGGCGGCAGGACTAAGTGATGATTTAACCTTAAATCCAAGTTCCCGTCTGCCTCTGTGAATCTTACATCTAACTCAGCCAGTTTTAAAATCTCTCCGCGTAAAGCCAAGAAACGTCTCGGCCAGCATTTTTTGCGGGATAAGGGCGTTATCGCAAAGATTATCGATCTTGCAGCCCCGGCTGCCGGTGAAACCGTGCTTGAAATCGGTCCGGGAGAAGGGGTTTTAACCGAAGCCCTACTTGCCCGTGATGCCCATGTGATTGCGGTTGAAACTGATAAAGATTTATGGCAGCCGCTGACTGAACGTTTCAGCTTGCCGCCGGATTCTGAACGACCTGTAAACTTTCACCTGGAAAAAGGTGACTTTCTAAAACTTGACCTCGACAAACTCTTTTTGCAGGATTTGCAGCTTTCGACTCCGGTTGCGGTAGTTGCAAATATTCCTTACCAGATTACCACGCCGATACTATTCCGGCTGATAAAATATCGTCATCTTTTCTCGCGGGCTATCTTGATGATGCAGGAAGAAGTTGCGGTTCGGCTTCTAGCCGCACCCGGCGGCCGGGATTATGGTCGCTTAACGGTTGGCGTCGGTACTCATTGTGATATAAATCCGGGTTTCAAGGTTGCTCCGGGCTCTTTTTCACCACCGCCTAAAGTCTGGTCACGGGTTTTACGCTTTGAATTTCTGGCGCAGCCGCGTTATAAGATTACTGATCAGGCCCTTTTTGACCGCCTCCTGCTGGCACTTTTCAGCCAGCGCCGAAAACAGATTATTAATCCGCTGAAAGGAATTCTGACAAATCTCAAACGTGATGAAATCTGTGAAAAACTTGTGGCCGCCGGCTTCGCCCCCGATGCCCGCCCCGCAACCCTGACTCCGGAAGAGATGATCCGCCTGGCCGATTGTGTTGGCCAGTGGGCTAAAAAAAGCTGTAAGCTGTAAGCTATAAGCTTTAAGTTTTAACAGCTTACAACTCATGACTTACAGCTTACAACTTATAGCTTAAAGCTTAAAAAAATCATGCTGCTAAAAATCATAAAAATCCTGTTGTTACTCTTCATTCTTGCAATCCTGGCCGGGGTTGGTTCGGTCGCCGGGGTTTTCTACTATTATGCTCAGGACCTGCCGCAGATTACCTCCCTTAAAGATTATCATCCCTATACCATAACCGAAGTTTTCGCCGACGATGGTGAGCTGATTGGCCGGTTCGGGGTCGAAAAACGTAAAATTGTTCCGATTGAAGAGATTCCCGATCTCTTAAAGAAGGCATTTATTGCCAGCGAAGATAGTCGCTTTTATGAACATAAAGGGCTTGATTTTTTCGGCATTGCCCGGGCGATGGTGAAAAATGTTGAAGCCGGAAAGATCGTGCAGGGCGGCAGCACCATAACCCAGCAGGTTACTAAATCACTGCTTCTGACCCCTGAGCGGAAATTCAAGCGTAAGATTAAAGAGGCGATTTTAGCCTACCGGATTGAAAAATATCTCTCCAAGGATGAGATTTTATTCATCTATCTTAATCAGATTTATCTCGGTCACGGGATGTACGGGGTCGAGATGGCGTCGCAACGCTATTTTGGCAAGAAAACCCGTGATCTTAATCTGGCGGAGATGACAACCATCGCCGGGATGCCGAAAGCGCCGAGCCGGCTTTCACCGATTAAGAACCCGAAACGTTCCGCTGCCCGTCAGCGTTATGTGCTGGGGCAGATGTTAGAGCGTGGTTTTATTACCCGGGACCAGTTGAAAGAGGCACTTTTGAGCAAGGTGGTTCTGGTTTCTAAGGCCAATCC
This sequence comes from bacterium, assembly GCA_029935295.1. Classification (GTDB taxonomy): domain Bacteria; phylum Desulfobacterota; class Anaeroferrophillalia; order Anaeroferrophillales; family Tharpellaceae; genus Tharpella. The sequence goes on from JAOZKP010000048.1 coordinate 8,738, forward strand.
TGCGGCCAAAACTCCTTACTATACCGAGCATGTGCGCCGCTATCTTGAAAAAAAATATGGCTATGACAAACTCTATAAAGAGGGGTTGCAGGTCTATGCCGGCGTCAATGTTGCTTGGCAGCAGGCGGCGCGTAAAGGGATTGATCAGGGGTTGCGCGATCTCGCTAAAAGACGAGGCTTTCGCGGAGCTCTGCAGAATATTTCAGACAAATCGGAGCAGGATCGGTTTGTTGCTGAATTAACCCAGGCTCGCCAGAAACTAAATAATGCCGGGTTAGAAGTCGGTCGTTATACTAAAGCCCTGGTTGTCTCGGTCGATGATGCCAAGAAAAATGTGAAACTTGATATTGGTGCAATCTCGGCAAAATTAAGTTTGAAAGATATGGTTTGGGCCAAGCGTCCTCAGGCTGAAGACGGCACCCGCTATTCCCGGGCCAAGATAAAAAAACCTTCAGCCGCCCTCAGTGTCGGCGATGTGGTTTTAGTCAAAATTAAAAAAATCAGCGGTGAGGTGCTACCTGAAGTTCAGGTGAGCCTCGAAGAGTATCCTGAAGCTGAAGCCGCATTGCTGGCATTAGAACCACACAGCGGCCTGGTTAAGGCGATGGTTGGCGGTAAGGATTTTCAGGCGAGTGAATTTAACCGGGCGATTCAGTCCCGGCGCTCACCGGGGTCGGCTTTTAAACCGATTATTTATGCCGCCGGTCTTGACAACGGCTTGACTCCGGCATCAATCTTTCTCGACAGCCCGATTGTTTATAAAGATGGCGGTGATGACTGGAGTTCGGCCTGGAAACCACGTAACTATGAACAGAAATTTTACGGACCGACGACCGTACGCCAGGCTCTGATTCACTCCCGGAATCTGGTGACAATTAAAATGCTGCGTCAGACCGGTATCCGGAAAGTAATTAATTACGCCAAAAAAATGGGCTTTACCTCTAAGCTTAATGCCGATTTAACGTTGGCTTTGGGCTCTTCCGGAGTTTCATTGATGGAATTAACCACCGCCTATGGGGTTTTTGCCAATCAGGGTCGTCTGTTGAAGCCGGTATTTATTAAGCGGGTTGAAGACCGTCATGGGGAAATTCTTGAAGAGCGTGAAAGTGCATTTATGGGGGGACTTGAACTTACATCACTGATGCCGCCCGATTCGAAACAGGTGATCTCACCGCAGACCGCTTATTTGATGACAAGTATGCTCGCCGATGTTGTCAAACGCGGCACCGGTCGGCGAGCCGCCCGGGCTTTGAAAAGGCCACTGGCCGGGAAAACCGGAACTACCAACGATTATTACGATGCCTGGTTTATGGGCTTTGCGCCACAAATCGTGACCGGCGTTTGGGTTGGTTTTGATGAACTCAAGCCTTTGGGTCGCCACGAAACCGGTGCCCGTACCGCTTGTCCCATCTGGATCGATTTTATGCGGGCGGCACTGGCGGATATGCCGCCGGAGAATTTCAAAGTGCCGGAAGGTATCGTCTTCGCCAATATCGATGAAAAAACCGGCCTGCTGGCCGTGCCGGAGAGCGAAAAAACTATCTTTGAATGTTTCAAGGAAGGTACCGCCCCGACTGAACTCTCGCAGCCGGTATCGCCGGAAGAGCTTGAAGAGAGTCTTTTTAATAATGAGTAGTTTGTAAATCCGAGGTTGTTATGGCTAAAATAGATGCATTGCTGAAATTGATGATTGAGCACAACGCGTCCGATCTGCATGTCACCTCCGGCGCTGCTCCGTTACTCAGGATCAATGGAGAACTTGAGCGGATTGCCTACCATGAGCTGAGTGAAGAAGAGGTCCGGCTGCTGGTTTATGAAATTATTCCGCAATCCGGGATTGAACATTTCGAAACTGAATTTGACCTTGATTTTGCTTATGAAATAAAAGACGTCGCCCGTTTTCGTGGCAATGTCTTTTTTAAACACGGGGGTTTAGGGGCAGTTTTTCGTCTTATTCCGCGCGATATAATGACCTTCAGTGACCTCGGACTGCCACCGGTTGTAAGAGGCTTAGCGCGTCTGCGTAAAGGTTTGGTAATCGTTACCGGGCCGACCGGCAGCGGTAAATCAACGACTATGGCGGCGATGATTGATCTTCTCAATAAGGAGCGCAAAGCCCACGTTATCACATTGGAAGATCCGCTCGAATTTATTCACGAAAATCAGACCTGTTTGATTATGCAGCGTCAGGTGGGAGTGCATGTTGAGAGCTTTGCCAGTGGCTTAAAAGCGGCTTTGCGGGAAGACCCGAATGTGATTATGGTCGGTGAAATGCGGGATCTGGAGACCATCGCCCTGGCGATTACGGCAGCCGAAGTCGGTTTGCTGGTTTTCGGGACTTTGCATACCAGCAGCGCCGCGAAGACGGTTGATAGAATTATTGATGCATTTCCAAGAGATCAGCAGAGTCAGATTCGGACAATGTTGAGTGAATCTTTAAAAGGGGTAATTGCCCAGCAGCTGCTGAAAACTGCTGATGGGAAAGGCCGGGTCGCCGCCCTGGAAATTCTGGTTGGTAATCAGGCCGTGGCTAATTTGATTCGTGAAGGGAAAACTTTCCAGATTCCATCAATTCTGCAGACCGGAAAAAAACTGGGCATGCAAACGGTTGATCAACACCTGCAGGAACTTCTGGCTGCCGGCAGTATCACGAATCAGGAAGCACTGATTTACGCCGATGATAAAAGTAAATTTATAAAAGAGTAAACGACGCCATCAGCCTTGATTCGTGGCTTCTTTTAGATCGCGTGACTCTTCATCGAGGAGGCGGCAGCCTTCGAGCATGATTGCTTCGGTGCTGCCAAAAACATTTCTTTCGGGCAGGTTTTTCGGGGTGTCGACCTGGAAAAAACCGTTTTCCCAGCCTAACAGCTCATAGATTGCATTCTCACCCTCTAACTCTTTGCAGTGGGCGTAGATAATTTCACCTGCGTGGAGGTAGACTTCAGCCTGTTCGTTGTCCTGATTGGTAATCTTGATCAAGGCGTCCTTTTCCCGGTTGGCGAGAATCTGCACGGTCTCCATGAAACCCATCTCCTGCAGTGAGCCGGCGACGCCGCCGTCACCGGTCTGGCGCCGGGCCTGGTGATTACGTTGAATAAGACGGTTTAATTTAAGAAAAACCACTTGTGAACCACTCTCTTTCGCAAGAAAATCGTCGGCACCAGCAACCAATGCCTTTGATATGATTTCTTCTCGGTTTTCCGACGTGAAAAAGCAGAATGGCAGATTAGGATTGGCCTGTTTCGCTTTTTTGCAGAACTCAATGCCGTTGTAGTTTTTCTGGCGTACTTCACTGATAATTAAAACAATCCGGTGCTGTTCCAGCAGAGCTGCAGCCTGTTCGGTGCTCTGGGCAAAACTTATTTCGTAACTCTCTTTGATAAACCGGGTAAAGAGGTCATTGTGGTCGCGTTCGAATGTGGGATCAATGACTAGAATTGTGCCATTACTGCGGGCCCGGCCGGTCAAATGTTGTTCGTGACTGATAATCTGCAATAACTCTTCAGCAAGTTGTTGATCAATTGATCCTTCAGGTTCCAAGGCAAGTTGCCGGCGGAAAATATCAGCTGTAATCTCTTTTTCAGAATCAGCACCAAGCCCGTTAACAAACCAGGTCAGCAGGGTTATTATCCGGGCGGCGGGTGCTGCTTTGGCCGCCGGCTGGTCAATCTGGGCGATGATCTCTGAGAGTCCAAAACTGTCTTCTATCTTTCTCAGGATTACAGCGGACTTTTCATAAGGCAGTACCGGAATTAAAGAGAGGATATTGTTGTCTGTGGTTGCCTCATCCTGACGGTTGTAGAGTCCGACTTCCTTCAGGTAAACTGCCAGCAGCAGGGCCTGTTGAGATTTACGTTTAAGACCTAATGCAGTTGCCATGAGCCGGGCGTAATGGGCGGTGAGGTGGCAGGCTTTGGCAATTTCCGGCTGTTCTCTGGTTAAAGCATCAAGCAGCAGTTTGACAGTTGCCAGGTAGTTGCGAAAAAGTTCCTCCGGAGAAAGTTCCTCGCCGAGGATAATCCCGCCTAAATTACTGAAATAACGGATCTCCACCTGATGTTTGTGTTCAGATATAGAGGCTTCAAGCCGGCGCGTGCGCGTTCTGAATATACGCCGGGTCAGGAGATAGACTGCGTCTTCATCCAGAAGCTCTTTAATTGCCTCATCCTCATCAACCACGGCCGTAACCCGGTAGCCTTCACGGGCGAGAAGAGTTTTTAAGGCATTACGGAGTTTGTGGTCAGGTTCAACCAGAATTACCCTCTTGGCGCCGCTTTGGGCAGCACCGCTGATCCCGTCAGCCGAATGATTGTCAATGCTGTCATCACTTTCTGTCGGATCATCATCTAAATCGAGAATCTTGAATTCAAAGGGAAGTTTGATTGCCTGATTTTCACGTTTGATAGTTTTTCCGTGATAATGTTTACTGATTGTATCATCAATTTCTAAACTTGAGGCCACCCGCCATTCAATTTCACCACCCCGGGCCAATTGTTCGATTTGACTTTTGCAGATATCATTGTCAGGTTCACAACAGACAATTGATAACTGTTTGCCTTCATCACCGCCGGTAAACGGCAGCGCCTGGGTTTTCTTGACAAATTGCAGCGGAAAGCACTCTTTCGCTGTGTCCGTAATGCCGGTATGAAAGATCGGGAAGTAGGGGAGTTCATAATGAAGCGCGTAAGCCTTCCCCAACTTTGCGTAATCAGCCAGCCCCAGAAAGATAAGACTCTCTTCAAGACTCTCATTCTCAACATTTCTCTGCCG
>JAOZKP010000680.1 GCA_029935295.1 bacterium
AGCTCTTTTCAAAATTTTTAACTTTTATCCACCCTTTGGCAATCAGGGCTTTGAGGCAGTAGTTTACTTTGCCGAGACTGATACCCATGGAGTTAGAGAGATCCCGCTGAGAGAGATTGGGGTCGGCTTCAAGGGTTTTGAAGATCTCGTAGGTAGTGGCATCGTCAAGTTTGGGTTCAGTCATGGTTTTTTAGTATTTGCGGTTTTAGATTTATAGGTTCAAGATGTGCTGTTGTTCAATTGATGAACTTAGGTCTTTTATAGATATTTCTTTAAAAATACAAGTTTATTTTTTAGTCTGGAGGGGGCCCATATCAGATTCTGTTTTCAGGGATTTTTAAATAATCACCCCAGTTTTGATTATCTCAGATAAAAAACCACTTTCATCATGATTTTTTTCAATAAGAACTGGTTCTATTCTGTCATCAACTTCTCTTCTGATCTTCCATAGTAGTGGTCGGGTAGAAAAATAGTCACCAGAGAGTGTTGTAACTATAATTGCCACATCCACATCACTATCAGCACGGGCATTACCTTTGGCATAAGAGCCGAAGAGAATCATTTCATCAAATATCATATGTTTTGATAGTAATTTTTTGTACGTCTTGAGTTTCTCTATAACTTCTGCGCTATCCATCGTTGCAACTCCTGTTTGCTGGACAGTTTTCCTTGAAAGATAGGGAACAGACCCCGATTGAATCACTCTGCTCCTAAATTTATCAGGATCTTTTTTGCCAGTGGATCTTTAATTTCCTTATGGCGTGGAACAGCCTCAACAACCCCGTTTTTCGGATTCACCCATAAAGAATGAGAACCACCTTGTCTCTTCATGTAACATCCGACTATTCGAAGCTTTCGCTCAAGATCTCGCCGTTTCATGCAACCATAACCTTGTCGCGAATTACATCTTTTGGCAAGCCACGAAGAATGTCCTCTCTGCGATCTTCCAGGATAAGTTTGATAGCCTCCCGAAGACTCTCTTTTGCCTCTTCAATTGATTCACCTTGCCCATTGGCACCTGGCACCTCCGGGCATATCGCCCAATATCCACCTTCAGGTGCTTCTTCTATAATTGCAGTAAATTCTGCTTTCATAATTCTCTCCTGTTTTCTGTTAACTGATATGTTCCTGTTTTCGGTGTACCAATAAATTTAACGAGCCCTTTTTTCTGGAGGTCACTGATGTCACGTTTAGCGG
>JAOZKP010000249.1:0-781 GCA_029935295.1 bacterium
CCTCACAAATATGGAAACTGCTTACAAAAATTACTATCGCTACTCCACCTCAGTGCAGAGACACTCCCGCTTTGCCTACTCTGCTGAGGACTGGTTTTCCTTGATGAAAAATGAATTTAATTATAACCGCCCTGTACATTATCGTATATATGGCCACGCCATCGTCGGAGATGGTTGGCAAATCGTAGGTGATGTGAAAATGTACCACATGAACTACGGCTGGGCAGGCACAAACTCAGATACTTGGTATCCTCTTGACTCTATGTGCGACTGGCCAGAAGGTGACGAGTATCTGCTCAAGCCTATCATGCCATCAACTTGTCTGTATTCACTTACCGGTACTTATGCCAGGGAGACATTTCGCTATCGCTATTTTTACAGAGATACTGTTGGAGGTAGTGGCACTTTTAAAGGAGGTCAATGTCTCCAGTTTTTGCCCGGAGTTGTCGCTAAATGTACCAATGGCACGGTACGGATTGAGAATGATTCAAGTTGGTCTTCGCGACTGTTCACCCGAGGAGATATACACCGGGGAATTTTTATGACACCTACCAGTACCAGTGCAGCTGTAAAAATGTACCCAAACGGCGGTATCAAATTCCATTAAATGGTAAATTTAGGGCAGGATAATTAATTTGGTCATTTGAGATTGGAGTTGGAAAGATCTTGTTGTCACCAGATTTATCCAATTTAACCTTATCAGCGATAGTCCGTGGGTTCGTAGATTTACGATCAACATTAAGTTTACAGATTAGCTGAAAAGTTGAGGTTGTCAGGAATA
>JAOZKP010000249.1:791-4352 GCA_029935295.1 bacterium
TTCCCTACAATAGCTTCTCAGCGATAGGACTTTGTTACGCATATTACGATGAAGGTTGGGTTTGAAGTTTGGTTGGAAAGTTGAGATTGGCCGTAGTAAGGTTTGCTCGCAATCATTTTCTCCAAACTTAAGATGTTATGACAGGAATGTTGAGCTCCCATGTATGACAGTGGCATATACGATTACTGATTTGTAAACAATTCCCAATCTTTTGCCTCCTTTTCCACAATATCTTACATTACTTCCCAATAAGAAATCTCTGATTAGGGCTGTCATGAAATATCAATTAACCGAAGGTTATATTGCCGGCCGTTTTGGTTGATTGTATCGAATAAATTATTTGGTTTGTACGTTGGCTAATCAATAAATAGATTGCGTATGCAACCTATTTATTGATTGACTTCACTGTTTTTTAATTTAAATGGTTGGGTATGGGTAGAAAATCAATCGACGACATACGCAAGCCACAGATATTGGAACATTTCCGGAAAGTTGTAAACGAGGAAGGGATCCATAAGGCATCCGTGGTTAAAATTGCCAAAAATATGGGTGTCTCGCCCAACTTGGTACTGCATTATTTTTCCTCAAAAGAGGCCATTGTTGCTGAGCTTTTCGATCTGATTATGGATCAATATTTTTCGCACCTTAGCCAGGCAATCAGTAGTGTGCCAAATGGGCCGCTAAGACTCAAAACGTTAATCAAAACTATGTTTGGGTCGGGTAAAAACCGAGAATTGTTGAGTGAAAAATCATATTATGCGTTCTATTATTTGAGTCTGTTCAATGAACAGATGAGATTTCAATTTAATCGAAAGTACAGCCAGTTTACCAGTATATTGATCTCAGAGATTGAATCCTGTATTCCTTCCAAGGGGGTGAGCAAAGTCGATGTGACAAGGCAAGCAGAACTTCTTCTGGCCATGTTTGAGGGGTTTACTTTTAAGGCAAACATTATAAATATTAGCGAATATTTTGATGAGTTTGGCGATTATTTTATTGAAAAAGCTTGTATCCTTTTTCAATATGACCATGATGGCATTAATAAGTAGATCTCATCAATAGAAACCGAAAAAGTTTTTTTCTATTATAAATTGTTTGCCTGCTCAAACAAAAAATTTTAATCTGCCAACCGACCTAAGGAGAATGACATGAACCTTAAGATCAAAGAACATTTTATGACCGCCTGGACCGAGTATTTCCCGGGTTGCGAGTTACCAATCGCCTGTTTTTACTCCGATGAACTCAATGGTGTTGAATTCCCTCCTGCTCCCAAGCCTAATGCTAAGGGCTATACCTGCATTTTCACTCTCTTGAATCGAGTAAAAAGAGGTCACGGACGGGCCTTTAATAAAGAGAATCTGGGCTGTTTTGGGTGCTTCTTGCCCTTTGGTTTTGACACCGAGGTTACCGACGATCTTAAAAACTATGTCTGTAATGTGGAACGTGTTATAAAGAGCTATGACCACCTTGATAGCATCTATAAACACCGATCACCAAAAGTAGCTCCCGGAAAATATCTTATTTTCAAGCGCTGGGATACACTTGGAGAGTATGACAATCCCCAAGTGGTTTTCTTCTTCGGAAATCCGGATGTTATCAGCGGTCTACATGGCTTGGCAAATTATGATGCCATGACACCATACGAGGTCATGGCCCCGTACGGTACAGGTTGTGATTCAATTGTTGGTTTCCCTATGCAAGAGTTGGAATCCGAACAACCCAAAGCGGTTTTGGGCCCCTTGGATCCTTCCGTAAGAATCTATTTTAAGCCGGATACCTCCACTTTCTCCGCCCCCTGGCCCAAGTTTTTGCGCATGCTGGAAAATATGAATAAAAGTTTTTTGACAACGAAATCATGGTCAAAAGTCAAATCGAGATTTTCAAAAATTTGATGGCGTCGTCGAAGTTTTATCAAAACATTTAAAAACGTAACTTTTTGGAGATTGCCGTATCATTTATATGGCAATCTCCATTTTTATTAAATTTCTCCGAAAAAGTTATTTTGGGCCATGTTACATAATCGACAATTTCTCTTTCTCTGGTTTGTCAATATTGCCACAACCCTGGCCATTGAACTATTTACAGTCACGGTTCTGGTGGCGATCTATGAACAGACCCAATCTACTCTGTTGGCCGCTGGTACAATGGTCGCCCGGTCATTACCGGCATTTTTGTTAGGGCCGGTCGCCGGTGTATTGGTCGATCGTTTTTCGCGCAAAAATATGTTTATCAGTATGGATCTGATCCGGATTGTGCTGGTTGGGGTTGCGATTTGGTTCTTGCAGGGGGACGGTCAGGTTCCGGTTGCTGTTATTTATCTCATTTTAACTGGCCTTTCTGCGGCAGAGGTTTTCCACGCTCCTGCCCGTCTCTCTCTTATTCCTGTATTGGTGGATATTGGAGACTTGGTTAGAGCCAATAGCGTTATTCTGGCCTCCAGGCAAATTGTGATAGCAATTTCTTATACGGTTGGGGGCTGGCTCATTTTAGCGGTACCGTTACGTCAGATAGCTTTCGCAGTGGCGATTCTCTTTGTGATGGCAGCAACTATTGCGATGTTAATCGTCGAGCCTAAACGTGATGAGGTCGAAGAGGTCGAAGAAGAAGTGACATTTTGGCACTCATTTTTCTCAGGTTGGAATTATTTGCGCTACCATCCCATTGCCAGGCCTTTGACGATTATGGAAACAGTCGAACATCTGCCGCATGGTATCTGGACTGGGGCTTTGATGTTGGCTTTTACAACTCAAGCCCTGCATGGGGATGCCTCCGATTGGGGATATCAAGTGACGGGTTATTTTGTGGGCATGATTTTAGGATCTCTCGGAGCTCTGTTTATGGGTGATTGGCTACGCCGCTATCCGGGCCGTATTATTGTCATTGATGCTATACTTGCCGGTGTATTTACGTTAGCTTATGCCGGCAGCCAGACGGTTTGGGTGGCGGTCTTCTGGGGTTTTGTATTTGGACCTCCGTGTGCAATTCGGGATGTGGCTCAGGATTCTCTGCTTCAGGGTACTGTTGATGAGGGACAACTTGGGCGAGTTTATGCGACCCGGGAAATGTTGCGCAATGCAATGTTTATGTTTGCTGGCCTTTTCTTCGCTTGGCTCTCTGACTTTGTTTCCATTCGGATAATTTATGTCATTGGCAGTGTTGTCTATATGTTGACGGCTCTTTATGCCTTAAGTAATAAAGATTTGCGGGAAAGCAGGATGAATCCTGATATCTGGTAAGTAGAAAGAACGCTCTATCGAGTCGGTTATAAAGTGGTGTTAGCTGAAAACGGTGACCAAGAAACGGTTCTGCTTTATAAAAAGGAGAGGGAGGCTGGGGCACCGATTTGATCTTATCATTAAAAATCTGACAATATCGGGTGGAATGAGCGGCAAAGATGCGGAAAAGGAAATTTATAAAATTTATCTGAATGCAAAAGTTATTGTTTTCAGCGGCCACATTAATGACCCGGTGATGATCAATTTTAGTAAGTATGGTTTCTGATCTATTCATCTATCATTTTGGAGATAAATTTCAATTCTAATATTGGCAGTGGCAAGGTTT
>JAOZKP010000049.1 GCA_029935295.1 bacterium
GTTTTTTCAAACCGAAAATAACCTGTAAGGTACTAAAGAAATTTCAGTGAAACAATGTGCTATTTAAGGTAGCCTTCAATGCAGATATCGTCATCAAAATTGTGGATGGTAATGTTTTTTATTGGCAAGGCGTGATCGATAGTTTCAGCGCCGTGACCGCTGATCATGCCGAGGCTGCCGCGGCCGCCGACCAGGATCGGGGCGTAAAAGAAACAGATTTTGTCGATAATTTTATTGTCCAGAGCGGAACCGTTTATTTCCGAGCCACCTTCGATTAAGACCGAAGTGATTTCCCGGGCACCTAAGACTTTCATTAATTCAGCCAGATCAAGCTGGCCTAAACTGTTGCTCGGGATAGTCAGGATATCAAGAACAAGGTTACGGTAGGGGGCAATTTTTTTCTCATCATGCTGTTTGGTTGCTAAAAGTACCCGCTCGCGTCCGTCGGGGCCGAATACTTTGGAATCAAGCGGGGTGCGCAGCATAGAATCAACAATAATTCGGTATGGATTACGCGGTTTTTCGCCGGGGATGCGGGCGGTCAGGCGCGGATTGTCTTTAAGCAGAGTGCCGATGCCGATAAGTATGGCATCATGTGCGGCGCGCAGTTTATGGACGTAGTGGCGGGATTTTTCGTTGGTAATCCATTGCGAATGACCGGTTCGGGTGGCGATCCGGCCGTCAAGGCTGGCCGCAGACTTAAGTGTGACAAAAGGGATCCGGGTCGTAATGAATTTATTCCAGAACTCATTAAGTTGGCAGCATTCAGTCTCTAACAGTCCGCTTTCAACCAAAATTCCGGCTTGTTTCAGGCGTTCAATACCCCGGCCGGCAACCTGCGGGTTGGGGTCGAGTGTTCCGGAGAAAACCTGGCGAATTCCGGCTTTGATAATGGCTTCGGTGCAGGGCGGGGTGCGTCCCTGATGGTTGCAGGGCTCCAGAGTGACATAGAGATCGGCGCCTCTTGCCCGATCTCCGGCTTCTCTTAAGGCAAAAATTTCAGCATGCGGTTCGCCCGCCCGTGGGTGAAATCCGGAGCCGACAATCTTGTCGTCTGCCACAACCACGGCTCCGACCAGCGGATTAGGCGATGTCAGTCCGGAGGCTTTGCGGGCCAGATCCAGGGCCTTGTGCATGAAGCCTTGGTCAGAGTCTGAGAAGCTGTTCATAATGGTAATGATTGCTCAAATTTAAGCTGGGGGGTGGCTGGAATTTTGTTTGAGCAGGCCTTGTAACTCCTGCATAAATTCACTAATATCTTTAAACTGCCGGTAAACTGAGGCGAAACGGATATAGGCGACTTCATCCAGATTTTTCAACGCTGCCATTACATGTTCACCGACAACTGCGACCGGAACCTCTTTTTCACCGTGTTCCAAGAGCTTCTGTTCGAGTTCATTGAGAAGCTCTTCGATCTGCTCCTGACTGACCGCCCGTTTTTCACAGGCTTTTCGGATGCCGCTTTCGACTTTATGACGATCATAGGCAACCCGGCTTGAGTCGCGTTTGATGATCATCGGCAGGTTTATTTCAACCCGTTCAAAGGTATTAAAGCGCCGGTTGCAGGAGAGGCATTCACGGCGGCGACGGATTACGCTCGAATCTTTGGCGGTGCGTGAGTCGATGACCTTGTCTTCATTGAAGCTGCAGAACGGACACCTCATTTCAGCTGGCCTCTTGCTGTTTCATGATGACCACTTTAAGGCCGGCTTCATCAAGCATTTCACTGGCTAATTCATCCGGGTAGGAGTTACCGATGATGACTTTCTTGAGACCGGCATTGATAATCATTTTTGCGCAGATGATGCAGGGCTGATTCGTGCAGTAGATTTCACCGGAGTCAATGCAGACTCCATGTGATGCCGCTTGAACAATAGCATTCTGTTCGGCGTGCATTCCCCGGCAGAGTTCATGCCGCTGGCCCGAGGGGATGCCGAGCTCGTCCCGCAGACAACCGCGGTCAAGGCAATGGCGAATGCCGGTGGGAGTGCCGTTGTAACCGGTTGTGAGAATGCGGTTGTCTTTAACAATAAGGGCTCCAACTTTGCGTCTGATACAGGTAGATCGGGTTGCGACTAGCTCCGCAATTTCCATGAAGTAGGTCTGCCAGTCAGGACGTTTTGTCGTTGGGTCCGCCATTGTTAAATCCTTTAATTTACAGTAAATGTTTATAAACGGGAAAGTGGGAACAAAGATCACGGATGGTTGTCCGGGTCTTTGCGATTACTGAGCTATCCTCCGGGTTTTTAAGAACCTGGTCAAGGCAGTCGGCAACAATCTCCATTTCTGCTTCACGCATTCCCCGGGTCGAGGCGATCGGCGTACCGATGCGAATGCCGCTGGGGTCGTTCGGAGTGCGGGGGTCGAAAGGGATCCCGTTTTTATTGATAGTGATACCGGCTTTATCAAGGGCGGTTTCGGCTCCCTGGCCATTGACTGGAAGATTAGTTAAGTCAATCAAAAAGAGGTGGTTGTCAGTGCCGCCCGAGACAATCCGGAAACCTTTTTCCTGAAGTTTTCCGGCCAGAAATGCGGCATTGATCACCGTCTGTTTCTGGGTCGCAATAAACTCCGGATTCAAGGCTTCTTTGAAGGCTACTGCTTTACCTGCGATCGTATGCATTAGCGGGCCACCCTGGAGACCTGGGAAAATCGCTTTGTCAATTTTGGCCGCGTGCTCCCGGCGACAAAGGATCATACCGCCGCGCGGGCCGCGCATAGTTTTGTGAGTGGTGGTGGTAACGAAATCCGCATAAGGTACCGGTGACGGGTGAGCTCCGGCGACTATCAGGCCGGCGATATGGGCGATATCTACCATAAATAGAGCCCCGATCTTATCGGCAATCTCACGAAAACGAGGGAAATCGAGGGTGCGTGAATAGGAGCTTGCTCCGGCGACGATCATTTTTGGTTTTTCTTTCAGGGCCAGTGCTTCAATGACATCATAATCAAGTTGTTCCGTATCCTTGTCAACTCCGTAGTACACCGAGTGATAGAGTGTGCCGGAGAAACTTACGGTTGCGCCGTGTGTGAGATGGCCGCCGTGGGCGAGATTCATACCGAGAATGGTGTCTCCACATTGCAAAGCACTATGGTAGACAGCCATATTAGCGGCCGATCCCGAAAGCGGCTGAACGTTGGCATGCTCAGCCCCGAAGAGGGCCATTGCCCGATCGATTGCCAGTTGTTCCACCTGATCAACAAATTGACAGCCGCCATAATAGCGTTTACCGGGATAACCTTCAGCATATTTATTGGTGAAGACACTGCCCTGAGCATCGAGAACTGCTTGACTAACACAGTTTTCCGAGGCGATCATTATCAATTTGCTCTCTTCCCGTTCAGTCTCCTGATTGATGAGTTTTTTTATTTCCGGATCAACCACACCGATCGGGGCCGAGATATCACGGGTGGAGTTGAGATTGCGGTTTTCAATAAGGTCGAGACGGCGCTGGTGGCGACCGTTCTCATATTTACATTCAAGCCAGGTTTTTACAAGCTCCAATGCCGTCTCCGGAGTCAGAACCCGACCGCCTAAGATGAGAATGTTGGCATTGTTATGCTCTTTCGCCATCTGGGCGGTAAATTTGTCATGAACCAATGCCGCCCGAATATCGCGGTGCCGGTTTGCCGTAATTGACATGCCGATGCCGGTGCCGCAGATAAGAATTCCTGAAGCATCAGGTTGGGCTGTGATCCGGCTTGCCATCATGTGAGCGAAATCCGGATAGTCAACTGAATCTTCAGAGTTGGTTCCCAGGTCATTGAGGGTGACATCCGGGGCCAGATTTTCCTTGATAAATTCTTTCAGGGCAAAGCCGCCATGATCGCTGGCGATAAACAGGGTTTTTACAGGGGTCACAGACATTATGCAATTTCTCTTGAGTTAGGATTTTTTTGTTTACCGCTCTGTCTCGATTGGGGTCATTGCTTTAGCTTTGACCCCGTTAAAGAGGGCGAAGCAATGTTTGACCTGAAAAACGGGCGATAAAAGTTTTTAAAAGAAAATTCGAACCATCAACAAATAACTTAAAAATCAATAGGCCGAAAAAGCTAAAGTTGCATTAGTTCCGCCGAAGCCGAACGAGTTGCTGATGACTTTTTTGACCGGTGCTGTAACGGCTTTATTTGGAACATAGTTCAGGTCACAATCAGGATCTGGAGTTTCGAGATTAATGGTTGGTGCCACTTTACCGTCGCGGATAGTTAAAACCGAATAGATGGCCTCAACCGCACCGGTACCGCCGAGCATATGTCCGGTCATCGATTTACTCGAGCTGATCAGAAGATTTTTGGCATGATCAGCGAAAACTTTTTTGATTGCCTGAGTTTCGTAAAGATCGTTGAAGTAGGTTGAGGTGCCGTGGGCATTTATGTAGTCAACATCCTCAGGGGCGAATCCCGCATCTTGTAAAGCCATCTCCATTGAGGCCGCGGCTCCGATTCCTTCGGGGGCTGGCGATGCGATATGGTAAGCATCACAGGAGCTGCCATAACCGGTTAGCTCCGCTAAAATCGGTGCACCCCGTTTCAGGGCAAATTCAAGTTCTTCGAGAATGACTATGCCGGAACCTTCGGCTGGGACAAAACCGTCACGGTTTTTGTCGAAAGGGCGACTCGCTTTAGTCGGTTCGTCATTGCGGGTGGAGAGCGCCTTCATAGCATTGAACCCGGCAACACACAGAGGCGTGATCGCAGCTTCAGTGCCGCCGCAGATCATCACATCGCAGGTATCGCGCTGAATTATCTTCATGCCTTCACCAATAGAGTGCGTCCCGGTAGCACAGGCGGTTACGGTCGAAATGTTCGGTCCTTTAGCCTGATGCCGGATAGCAATATTGCCGGGGGCAAGATTGGCAATCATCATCGGGATGAAGAAAGGGGTTACCCGTCGCGGGCCTTTTTCCAGCAGTATTTTGTGGTAATGTTCAAGGCAGGGCAGCCCGCCGAGGCCGGCACCTACGGAGACCCCGAGTCTGGGGCTTAATGCCGGCGTAACTTCAAGTTTCGCCATCTCCATTGCCATATCGGCTGCCGCCAAGGCGAAATGGATAAATCTATCCATTTTTCTGACCTCTTTGGCTTTAATGAAATCAGTTACTTCAAAATCGGTTACCTGGCCCGCAATTTTGGTAGCAAATTTTTCAGTGTCAAATGAGGTTATCGGGCTGATCCCTGACTCTCCGGCCAGAAGGCGCTGCCAATTTTTTTCAACCCCGGTTCCGAGCGGGGTAACCATGCCAACTCCGGTAATGACGACTCTGCGTTGCACTTCTTCACCTCTTCGTAAAATCATCTTTTTTGCCCTTTTGCACTGCTGCTTGTCGGGCCGTTTATGGTCGCTGTGAAAGACTAAGTTTGAAAGTATCGACTTTCTATCGATATTGGCGACAATTGTAAAGAAAAAAACGCCACTTCCCGTAAGGAAGTGGCGTCTTTTGAAAAGTTCTTATTTAGTTCATTGCTGAACTGGAGTTTGAGCTTCGCGGTTTTTGCTTTTAGGACGTGTGCTGCATAACGAAATCAATCGCTTTCTGGACAGTTGTAATCTTTTCGGCATCTTCATCAGAGATCTCAATACCATACTCTTCTTCGAACGCCATTACCAGCTCAACCGTGTCCAGAGAGTCCGCTCCCAGATCATCAATGAATGAGGCTTCATTGTTGATCTCGCTGACATCATTAAGACCCAGTTTTTCCGCAATAATTTCTTTGATTTTCACTTCAATTGACATCTTTTGTTCTCCTTGGATTTAAGTTTGAAAATTAGTCGGTGACAGCATAAAATATTATAGTGGCAGTCCCCTGGTGTTAGTTGTACTCTTTAACAGTAATTTTTACGCTATTAACATGCCGCCATCGACCTGAATTACCTGGCCGGTAATGTAGTCGGCCATCGGTGAAAGCAGGAAGAGAGTGGCGTTACAGACATCTTCAACCGTGCCCAGACGGTTAACCGGGATAATTTCTCTGATTTTATCCTGAGCTTTTTCGTCCATAGCTTCAGTCATTTCAGTTTCAATATAGCCCGGGGCGATCATGTTGCTGGTGATATTTCGTGAAGCGACCTCGCGGGCGATACTGCGGCCAAAACCGATAATCCCGGCTTTGGCGGCGGCGTAGTTGGCTTGACCGCTGTTGCCCATCAACCCGATAACCGATGAAAGTGAAATGATCCGGCCGTAGCGTTTTTTAATCATACTTCGGATAACTGCTTTACTGCAGTTAAAGCAGCCTTTGAGATTGACTGCCATAACATCGTCCCAGTCACTCTCTTTTAAACGCATCAGCAGGTTGTCGCGGGTGATGCCGGCATTATTGATTAGAAAGTCAACCTGCCCGGCTTCTTTGACAATGCTGGTGACCATATCATTGCAGGCTTTAAAATCTGAGACATCAACCTGGTAGAAGGTGGTCGGGCTACCGCCTTGCGGCAGATTTGCGTTAATCGACTCTTCCACTTGATTGCCAAGTTCCTGGTTGGTGCCACAGAAAAATACCTGGGCTCCGTGTTGCGCCAGGGTGGTGGTTAGTTCTTTGCCGATTCCGCGGGTACCGCCGGTGACCAGTGCGACTTTACCGGTGAAATCAAAAGGGTTGGATAAAGTCATTAGGCATAACTCTCAGCTATTTTTTCAAGATCACCCGGAACCGCCAGGTTCAGGGTTTTGATGCGGCGGTTGATACGGCGCATAAGGCCGGAGAGAACCCGGCCGGGACCGATTTCGATAACCCGGGTGACACCTTGATCAACTGCCAGATGCATCGACTCTTCCCAGCGGACGGCACTGCTGACCTGTTTGACCAGAAGATGTCGGACTGTCTCAATCGAGTAGTTGGCGGCCGCGTCAACGTTGGAAATAACCGGTATTTGGGGTGCGTGAAGTTTAACGTCGCTGAAACGATCCGCCAGTTTTTCGGCGGCCGGCTGCATTAAAGAGCAGTGAAATGGAGCGCTGACCGGTAGTTTAACGACCCGGCTGGCGCCGGCTTTCTGAGCTTTTTCACCGGCTTCCATGATTGCCGGGGTATGTCCGGAGATAACAATCTGGCCGGGACAATTATAGTTTGCCGGCTCGACAATTTTATCATTTTCATGGTCGGATGATTCAGAGCAGATATCTCGAACTTGTTCCGGTTTCATGCCCATGACCGCAGCCATAGTTCCCAAACCGACCGGAACGGCACTTTGCATGAAGTTGCCGCGGGCCCTGACGACGCGGACGGCGTCAAAAAACGGGATTGTGCCGGCGGCGACCAGGGCTGAATATTCACCCAGACTGTGGCCGGCGGCGATGATTGGTTTGAGGCCGAATTTGTTGGAGAGGACCCGATAGGCAGCAATGCTGGTTGTCAGGATTGCCGGTTGGGTGTTGGCGGTCTGATTGAGTTCTTCCGGGGTGCCGCTGAAACAGACCTTGGTGAGATCCTCACCTAAGGCTTCGCTGGCTTCGGCAAAAGTTTCCCGGGCCTCGGAAAAATTTTCGTAGAGTTCCCGGCCCATGCCGATATGTTGTGATCCCTGTCCGGGAAAAACGAATGCAGTTTTATGGTCGTTGCTGTCCAATGATTGGTCTCCCTCTAATCAGATTAGCAAGTAAAATCAGTGTTGAGTAGTCTGTGAAGTAATCTATAACAGGACATTATAGTTGTTTTGTTGGGCTTATGTCAATAAAAACCGGTCATATTTTTTCTGCGTCGCTGTCGTCTTCTTCTTGGTCCTTGGTAATAATACGGTCTTTAATTTGGTTCCAGATCTTCTTTTTCGGTAAGAGCTTCTGGATTTCATGGTTTTTATCAAGCTCTTCCAGAAGATGGGTGTTGACCTTCTGCTCCGCAAATTCAGCACAAAGCCGGATGCCATTTTTGATTGCTTTGCGGCATGATGAGCCGTGGGCAATAAAACAGTTGCCGTTGATTCCCAAGAGCGGCGCGCCACCGTATTCAGCGTAGTCGATGCGTTGTTTCATCTCTTTTAAGCCGCTTTTGCAGAGCCAGGCCCCGATTTTCCGAATAAAACTTGAGGTCAATGAACTCCGAAGAATTTCAGTCATGGAAAGAGCCAGACTCTCAGATGTTTTCAGGATGATATTGCCGACAAAGCCGTCACAGACAATAACATCAAGATCGCCGGTGTAAATATCCCGGCCTTCAACTGAGCCGAAGTAGTTTAAGGGGCTGGTTTTCAAGAGTTCGTGGGTGCCGCGGGTCAACTCGTTGCCTTTGCTCTCTTCTTCACCGTTGCTCAAGAGGCCGACTTTGGGAAACTTGCGATTCATGACGCGCTGGGCGTAGACGCTGCCCATGATTGCAAATTGGGCCAGGTGGAGGGGGGCGCAATCGACATTGCCGCCGACATCAAGGATAGTGACAGGTTCTTTCAGGGTTGGCAGGCAGGTAACAATCGCCGGCCGGTCAATGCCTTTTAGTTTCTTAAGGGTAACCATGGCGATGGCCATGGTCGCGCCGGAATTGCCGGCGGAGATGAAGCCCTGAGCCCGGCCGTCGCGGACCAGCCTGAGTCCAACTGCAATAGAAGATTCACGTTTGCGGCGCATCGCCTTGCTCGGTGAATCATCCATAGTGACGACTTCAGCTGCCGGCTGGATGAAGATCGGCAGATTGGTGATATCGTATTTAGCGAGTTCGCTTTCGATACGTTCCTGAATCCCGACAAGAATAATTTGCAGGTTCAAGTCTTTGGCGGCCGCAATTGCGCCAGCAACAACTTCTTCCGGGGCGTGGTCGCCGCCCATGGCATCAACTGCAATTTTCATGGGCGACCTTGTTCCAGCGAAGGTTGACTGTTAATGGGCCTTTTTTCACATAGCTGTAAACAGTGTTAGATGAGACTCTCGGACAACCTTCGCGACGAGGAGCCATAGGGGATTAATCTACTTCAACAAAGGTTTCACCTTTATAGGTGCCACAGGATGAACAGACCCGGTGCGGAACCGTGGTTGCCTGACAGTTGGGACAGGTACTGGTTTGCGGGGCCGTGAGGGCCAAGTGGGAACGCCGTTGCCTTTTTCTCGCTTTGGATGTTCTTCTTTTCGGTACAGCCATTATCTTTTCTCCAATGATAAAATTGTTGTTTTGAAGGTGATCTGAGCCGGTATAAATCTGTGTGTCCGGCTAAAAGTCAATTCAGAATAAAAAAGCGCCGTATACTATCTCGATCGACCCTTATTGTCAAGGCTTAAAAATCAGTCGTCAATAACCTGACTATGTAAATCGATTATGCTGTGGTCATTTGTCAGGATATAATCCAGGGTTGATTTGACCCGGAAATTTGCTTTGTTGATAAAAATTCTGGCCATATTTGCTTTGCGTTCAGACTGTAAGCCGTCACGGCATAAAAGATAGGCGTGGATGATGTCGCAGGTCATGTTAACCAATCGGGTAGCGTGGTACTCTTGAAAGGTTGAATCACTCTTGCCCTTGATGAAAGAGACTGCCATTTCCAGGTTGGAGCGCATCTGTTGAGCAGTTTTGAAGGTTTCACCCTGTTTAGTTAAGTCGTAATTTTCTTCATAGTCACTCAGTCTTTCAGAGACGACCCCGGCAATAATTCCGCCCATGGCAGCGACTGCCTGTAGCTGGGTGGTGCCTTCATAAATATTAGTGATGCGGGCATCCCGGTAGTGGCGTTCGACATCGAACTCTTTCGTAAAACCGACGCCGGCATGAATCTGGATAGCGTCATAGGTGACCTTATTGGCCATTTCGGCGGCCGAGCTTTTGGCGAGAGGGGTGAAGAGTGATGCTAGCCGGGTGTAGCGTTTCAAGTCAGTTTTCAGGTCGGCGGCTCGATCTGGATGGCTTTCAATTCGGTCTTCAATGCCTTCTTTAATGTCAACGATTATTGAGGTTTCATAAACTAAAGAGCGTGCCGCCTCAATCGCGATTTTCATTTCGGTCAGCATCTCGTAGATAACCGCGAAGTTGCGCACCGGCTGTTTGAATTGAGCCCGGTCATTGGCATAGGCGTAAGCTTTACGGTAGGCGGCTTCAGCAATGCCGATTGATTGCGCCGCAACTGCGAGCCGGGCGCCGTTCATTAGATAAATGGTATATTTGATGAGTCCAAGTTTGCGTTTTCCCAGAAGTTCAGCTTTGGCATTGTTGAACTGGAGTTCGCAGGTGGGTGATCCGGTGATGCCGAGTTTGTGCTCAATCCGGCGCACCTTCATATCCTGATCGCGTTCGTAAATGAAAAGTGAAAGTCCGCGGCCGCTGGTAGAGCCCTCTTCCGAGCGGGCCATAACCAGGGAGATATCACCGCAGCCGTTAGTGATAAAACGTTTTACACCATTAAGCCGCCAGGTGCCGTTTTCATCCTGATGCGCCCGCATGGATACAGACTGGAGGTCGGAACCGGAATCGGGCTCGGTCAGAGCCATTGAACCCATCACCTCACCAGTGGCAAATTTAGGCAGATATTTCTGTTTCTGCTCTTCGGAGCCGAATTTAGCAATGGTATCGCTCAAACCTTGGAGGCCGAAAACCAGCATCAGTGAGGCATCGGCCCGCGAGATCATTTCGATGGCAGCGGAAAAGATTGTGATCGGCATATTAATGCCGCCGTATTTACGTTCCATGGTGAAGCCGGCGAGATCAGCCTGATTGATACGCTCTATGGTTTCCCGGATGCCTTTTGGATAAGTGACAACTCCATCGGCAAACTGCGCTTCTTCCTCATCTACCTCACGCGCCCGGGGGTCGGCGAATTCACCAGCGATTTCACCGACAATTTCCAGGATTTTATTGTAGTTTTCGAGAGCATCGGCCGCATCTTTTGGAGCGTAGGGAAACTCATCTTTACCGCTGAATTCATCCTCTTTCAAGTCGATCACCCGACTTAAATCGAGGTTTTCCATATGAAAAAGTATATCTGCATTATCTTGATAGAAATTTACCATCTTATGACTGCTCCTTAAGCCTTTTTGTAAGCATTGATCATCTTGGTCAGAACATCTTTTACATCGCCGACAATGCCGTAATGAGCGATCGCAAAAATCGGGGCGTTGGGGTCTTTGTTGATGGCGATAATCCGTTTGGCTTCAGACATGCCGGCGCGGTGCTGAATTTGCCCCGAGATGCCGCAGGCGATATAGAGGTTGGGGCGCACCGTAATTCCGGTTTGACCGACTTGGTGATCTTTGTCAAGGATGCCCGAATCAACTACCGGTCGGGAACAGCCTAACTCACCGCACAGAGCTGCGGCCAGGGTTCGGGCGAGTTCAATAGCTTCCGGATCGGAAGCTCCCATTCCGGCTGAAACTATGATCTGGGCCGCTTTCAGGTTGACGGCTTTCTCTTCGTTGATAACTTCAAGTACTTCAGTGAGAAAATCGTTGTCGGCGATCGTACAGGCTTCGTTAATTATCTCAACGGCTGCATCCGGATTTGGAGTAATCATTTTCATGACCCCCTCCCGAACCGTTGCCATGCTCGGAACACTCTCCGGTGAAACGATAGTCGCAATAATATTGCCGCCGAAGGCGGGCCGGATCTGGAGCAGGGTATTCTTGTAGGTTTTATCTTTAATCTGATGTTCGCCGATTTTAAGATCGGTGCAGTCCGCGGTTAGGCCGCATTTGAGAGCTGAAGCCACCCGGGGGGCAACATCACGGCCCATGGTCGTGGCCCCGAACAGGACGATGCCGGGGTTGTGGGCTTTAATCGTGTTGACTACCGTTTTGGCATAAGGCACAGAACTGAAAAATGCCAGCCGCTCATCATTTATATAGTAGACCCGCTGGCAGCCGTAGTGGCCTAAAACGGTTAATTCATTTTTAAGGTCGTGACCGATCGCCACAGCTTCAACCTGGACTCCGAGTTTGCCGGCAAGATCCCGGGCGGCTCCGAGCAGTTCCAGGCTGACTTCAGCAATTTTGCCGGCCCGGGATTCAATGAAAACCATTACATTTTTTTTATTACTCATCTCTTTACTAACTCCTCAAAATCAACCGATGATGTTTTCGCTGACAAGTTCGTTCATCAGGTTGGTGATCTCAGTCTCGCTGTTGGCAATCTGGCGGCTTTCACAACCGGTAAGGACCACACTCTGAATCTTTTTAACCTTGGTCGGTGAGCCGGAGAGGCCGCACTGGACCGGATCGGCGCTGATAGCTTCGACATTCCACTCTTTGACATGGCTGATCACAGCGCAGGTTTCCGCCGCCATGTAGCTTTCATCGTAAGAAGAGTTGCAGATCTCTTTACCGATATTTTTATAGGTCATTACCTTCTTGGCATTGGCTGAGCGGGGTTCGTTGGCGCTTGCGGTGACTGTCAGAAGTACTGGAAAGCCACTTTTGACGATCTCGTAGCCATCTTCGACCGAGCGTTTGGCGGTGATTGATTCTTCATCAATTTCAGTTACCGCCGAGATGCAGGTGAGTTGGTTGATGTCAAGTTTTTCTGCAATCTGCGGCCCGACCTGGGCGGTGTCGCCATCAATGGCCTGGCGGCCGCAGAGGATCAGGTCGTATTCTCCGGCCTGTTCGATGGCACATTTTAAGGCGTATGAAGTTGCCAGGGTATCGGCTCCGGCGAAACGCCGGTCGGAGATCAGGACAGCGTCGTCAGCGCCCCGGTAGAGGCACTCTTTTAAGACTTCAACCGCATTCGGCGGACCCATCGAAATGCAGGTGACATGGCCGCCGGTACGTTCTTTAATCTTTAACGCCTCTTCTAAGGCATTGAGATCTTCGGGGTTGAAAATTGTCGGTAGAGCGGCCCGGTTGACGGTGCCATCCTCTTTCATCGCTTCTCCGGTCACGTTGTGGGTGTCGGGAACCTGTTTGACGGTTACAATCATTCTTAAACCCATGAATGATACCTCTCTTTAATATCTGTTAGTATGAAGGTTGAATAAGTGGTCGCGGTTATTCAGTTCGCTGCTTAGAAATAATATTAAGGGCGGCTACTTAGCAAACTGCTAGGGAAAAGACAAGAAAAAGTGTCGCTTTGTAGAATTCCGGCAGATAATTTTTTGTTTTTATTCGCTTTTCAGCATATATAAATATCGATATTTAGCTATAATAATTTTTTCACAAAAAGTTTAGGATAAGTTAATTTTACTATTGACAAGAGTTTTAATATCCACTAAAGCCAGTGTTGAAATATGTTTAAATACAGATTTTGTTTTTAGTTTAAACTATCGATAATGTTGACAAAGGAGGTAATGTTAAAGGGAGGGTGAGGCGGAAGTCTCACAGTAAGGTGTCTTTTATTATTATAATTTAAGATGCCGTGTTTGGCAGGGTCGGTCATCTGCAGGTTCGCAGAGATTGGCAAGAGAGATATTTAACAAAGGAGAAGAGAGAGGATATGAATATGAAAAAACATTGGATTCTGCTGAGTGCAGGGTTGCTGATGGCGCTGGCTATGACCATCACGGCCTGTACGACTTTGAGTGATCAAAGGGCCAGCGTCCTCAAGTT
>JAOZKP010000250.1:0-1506 GCA_029935295.1 bacterium
AGATCAGCGCGGCCGCTTTTGATGCGACTGGTTTCTGTCTTTTCTTAGGTATGGCTTCCATCGATAAACCCGAAGTGGTTAAATACATTCTCGAAACTATAAGTGCCTTTACCGGTCTCGGGTTTAACGAAAATACTTTTGCTGCCTACGGTATCAGAGTCTTGCGGATGGAGCGCGATTTTAATCGCCGCGCCGGTTTTACGGCCAGGGATGATCGTCTGCCGGAGTGGATGACAAAAGAGGCACTGCCGCCGCACAACAATGTTTTTGATGTAGCGGATGAAACTCTCGATGAGGTTCACAACCATACCGGGATCATTCTTAAAATTTTGGGCAAAACGAAAATGGCGTTTGCGCCGCCGATCGCTCTGCTCGGAGAAGGTTGTCATCTGCTAGTGCCTGATAACCTCGCCGCTATGGGTTTGAAAAAAGCCTTAATTGTTACCGATAAAGGGGTGGTTGCTGCCGGCATCCTCGATATGCTGAAAGATGCCATGGATGCCAAGTTTTTTGAGTATGTTGTTTATGATGGTACTCAGCCCAACCCAACAGTTGCTAATGTCGACGAAGGGCTAGAAGTTTTTCGCAAAGAAAACTGTGACTGTCTGGTCTCACTCGGCGGTGGCAGTCCACACGATTGTGCTAAAGCGATTGGTGTCATGGTCAACAATCCGGGAAGCATTGTTGACTACATGGGCTTGTTTGGAGTTTGGCAGCCATTGCCGGTACTGGTTGCGGTCAACACGACTTCGGGAACCGGGGCTGAATCCACGGTTGTGGCAGTTATCTCCGATCCCGAGCGTCATCTCAAAGCTTCAATTGCCGATCCGAAACTTCTGCCGATTGTTGCCGTCAACGATCCGCTTCTGACTCGATCAATGCCACCACACATCACCGCCGGAACCGGAATGGATGCCTTAACCCATGCCATCGAAGCCTACACTTCCAACCTGACAACTCCTTACGCGCAAGGGCTGGCACTGGGAGCCATCAAAATGATTGCCGAAGCCCTGCCCCGGGCGGTAGAAAATGGCGATGATCTTGAGGCCCGCGATATTATGTGTCAGGCCCAATACAGCGCCGGGCTCGCCTTTAACAGTGCTCAGCTCGGCAATACTCACTCTTTAGCCCATGCTCTCGGGGCAATCTACAATATGCCGCATGGAAATGCCAACGCGATTATGCTGCCTTACGTAATGGTTAAAAACCGGCCGGCAGTGGCCAGATTTATGGCGAATATTGCTCAGGCGATGGGAGTTGATACGGCCGGGATGAGTGTTGATGACGCTGCTGACCGGGCGGTAGCCGCGGTTAAAATTTTGATGGACAGCATCGGTGTTCCGAAAACGGTAACCGAACTGGCGACTGTCTGCCGGATTGAAATCAGCCGTGATGATATTCCGGAACTTGTCGCCCACGCCGCTGCCGATCTTGCCTGCGGTGCTAACCCGGTGAGTTATTCGCTGGCTGATTTTACCGAAATTTATGAGAAGGCTTGGGAGTAGT
>JAOZKP010000250.1:1606-4348 GCA_029935295.1 bacterium
AACAGGAGTTCAACATGCTTAACCTGGCATCAATTTTAGATTACAGTGCTTATGAATACCCGGAAAAAGCGGCAATTATTTTCGGTGAACAGAAGATTACTTTTGCCCAGCTCAATACCTATTGTAACAAGATTGCCAATGGTCTGGTTGCAGCCGGAATCGGTAAGGGCGACAAAGTTGTTTTAAGCTGTCTCAATCTGCCCTATTTCCCGATGGCCTATTATGCCATTCTCAAAGCCGGGGCGGTGGTGGTGCCGATCAGTGTTCTGTCAAAGGGGCGTGAGATTGCTTACTACCTTAAAGATTGTGATGCCAAAGCCTTTATCTGTTTCCAGGGCACGCCGGAGTTACCGATGGGGGAATTCGGCTATACCGGTTTTAAAGAGGTTGATTCATGTGAACACTTCTGGCTTATCACGGCCGATCCGGCGGCGCCATCACCGATTGCAGGAGTGCCGACTATGGGTATGATGATGGGGCCCCAGTCCGGAGATTTTGATTCAGTGGAGACCAGTCCGGATGATACTTCGGTTATTCTTTATACCTCTGGAACCACCGGCTTTCCCAAAGGGGCCGAATTGTCACATTCGAATATGGTTATGAACGCGATGGGCAGTCGTGATCTCTGCACCCTTACTCATGATGATATCAATGTTGTCAGCTTGCCTCTTTTTCACTCCTTCGGCCAGACGGTACAGATGAACGCCTCTTTTACGAAAGGCTGTACTATTATGCCGATTGCTAAATTTACGCCGGAGGCGGTATTTGACGCGATTCAGAACCATGGGGCATCGGTTTTTGCCGGGGTGCCGACGATGTATTGGGCGATGTTAAATTTTGAAGACAAAGAGGGGCAGTTTGATTTTGATGTTATCAAGAACAACCTGCGGGTCGGGGCCTCCGGCGGGGCGGCCCTGCCGGTTGAGATTCTCAAAGGTTTCAAAGAGAAATACGGCATCCAGATTCTTGAAGGTTATGGACTTTCCGAGACCTGTCCCGTGGCAACCTTTAACCAACCCTCAAAACCCTGTAAACCGGGTTCTATTGGTTTCCCGATCTGGGGAATCGAGGTTAAAATTTTCGATGAAAATGATCAAGAAGTTCCGGTTGGCGAGGTGGGCGAGGTAGTTATATCCGGACATAATGTTATGAAGGGCTACTATAATAAACCGGAAGAGACCGCCGCCGCCTTCAAAGGGGGCAAATGGTTTCATACCGGCGACCTGGGAACCATGGATGAAGACGGTTTCTTCTATATTGTCGATCGGGTTAAGGATATGGTTATCAGAGGTGGATTTAATGTCTATCCCCGGGAAATTGAAGAAGTACTGCTAACTCATCCGGCGATCTCTCTGGCCGCAGTTATTGGTGTACCCCATGAGCAGCACGGTGAAGAAGTTAAAGCCGTAATTGTTCTCAAAGATAGGGCTAAGGTGACCCCGGATGAGATTATTGTCTGGTCGAAAGAGCAGATGTCGGCTTATAAGTATCCGCGCATTGTTGATATCCGCGATTCATTGCCGATGAGTGCCACCGGTAAAATTTTGAAAAAAGAGCTTAAAGCTGAATCATAGGGTTAGTTAACAGAGATAGTCACAGACAGTGATTTTACAACCATTTTTGTTCATGGAGGGGGCAAAAGTATATCGTCGTTGATGAAAACAGAGTTTGACAACCTTAAATCAGGGAGGAGTTATGAACAAGAACATTGTTATTATACCATTATTGGTTTTCGTTTTGTTGGGATTTGCCTTGAGTCAGGCATCTGCTGGCGAGTGCCCTTTTTCGATTAGTTTTGCAGGTCAGTATACCTCCTTTATTGATGGCGATGCGGGATCCGGTTCGGGAGCTCCAGAGTATGATGATGCCTTTGATGGTGGCATCGGATTCTCGGTCGAGGCCGCATATCGTATCGCTCCGAAAATAGGTCTTTTAGGCGGGGTTAGTTATGAGAACTATTCCGGTGATAAACATCAGGATATCTCATTTGATAATCTCGACGTTGTAAATCTCTACGTTGGTGGGAAATACTACTTTATTGCCCAGGAGAATGGTTGGAATCCCTATGTCAGGGCCGATATCGGGGCGGTCTATTTCAGCTCGGTTGATATCTCGTATATGGGGATCGGTTCTGATTACTGGAACAGCTCCTGGGAGCTTATGGGTGATGTTGGTGCCGGGGTTGAGTACAGGTATGATAAACTGGGTTTCTTTTTTGAGGTGAAAGCCCGCTATATGGATGAACCCTCATCGTCTTCGGCGCTGAAAGAGTATTCAGATGCAGACTCATCCTGGACTTTGCCGGTTGTTTTTGGCATAGAATATCATTTTTAATGCGGGAAAACCCGTAAGCAAGAAAATGTTCTGCAAGTAACTAATACGAATATTGGGGGTTGATTAAGATGTTTTTTATAAATAGAAAATATAGATGTTCTCTTATGGCTGCTTTGGTTATAGTGGCACTTTTTATCGCAACCGTTCCTGTGTCGGCGGCTGGCTGGGCTGAGGGAATAAAAACAGAGCTCACTACGCCGACCACGACCCGTGATGACAAGGGGGTCTGGTTTATTAAAGGTCCGGCTTCCGCATCTATCTATGATGTCTTTGAACAGATGGGTTACGCGGTTGCTACTGACCGACTCTGGCAGGCGGAAAAATACCGGCGTATGGGCCGGGGCCGGTTGGCTGAGGTGTTTGGTTCGAGTCAACTGGCAAGTGATATCCAGGTTCGAACTACCGGTT